>DNCF01000299.1:0-4212 GCA_003484545.1 Massilia sp.
ACAGCAGCAGTAATACAGCAGCACTAATAACAGCAGCAGTAATACAGCAGCAGTAATACAGCAGCAGGGCGCCAGGGCCGGCCTCCTGGCGCCGCCGCAGCCTCGCGCCCCAGGAGTCGGGCGCCGGGCAGCTGGCCGTGGCCGGTCGAAGGCGCCGGTCCCGGCGCGACCGACAGTGCTCAACCGTTGTGAAAGGAAAGCCATGCGTCTCCTTGCCGGTGTGCTCTTCTCCCTCCTCGTGGCCGCTCCCTTCGCCTCGGCTGCGCCGCCGGCGCCGGCCACGAACCATCCCATCCTCGGCATCTGGAAGCTGTCGCTGCCGGACCTGCGCTGCTCCGAGGTCTACCGCTTCCGCGGCGACGGCACCACCCTCGTCACCAGCGCGGAAGAGGTGTCCGAGAGCGAATACAGCATCCCCGACAAGCCCAGCGCGAAAGGCTTCTACAAGCTCGAGGACCGCATCGTGAAGGACAACGGCAAGAAGGATTGCGCCGGCGCGATCATGAAGGTCGGCACGCGCGCGACGAATTTCGTGCGCTTTCATCCTTCGGGGGAATTGTTCCTGATGTGCAGCGACGAGTCGATGGAGGCGTGCATCGGGCCGTTCGAGCGGGTCGAGGGCGAAGAGGCTTGATGGTTTGTAGGGTGGGTTCTCGAACCCACGCGGTCTCATCGCTTGCGTGCACGCGGCGCCGATCTTGTCGGGGTGCTTTGATCTGCCAATCTTTTGCATGTGTCGCCGCTGATCAACCGCTCTACCGCGTGGGTTCGAGAACCCACCCTACGAAAGGCGCAGCACCACCTTCCACGCCGTCAATACGGCCATTCCTTTGGTGACCTGCCGTCCGTTCTCAGTTATATTGCTGGGCGAAACGACAACACCTTCGGATCTACATGTCACCGGTTCTCCTGTTCTGCATCCTCATCGGCTATTTCGCGCTCCTGCTCGGCGTGGCCTGGGCCACCTCCCGCAACGCCAACAACGACAGCTTCTTCATCGGCAATAAGAGCAGCAACTGGATGCTGGTCGCCTTCGGCATGGTCGGCACCACGCTCTCGGGCGCGACCTTCATCAGCGTGCCGGGCAACGTCGGCGCCGATGCCTTCGGCTACGGCCAGATCCTGATCGGCTACGTGATCGGCTACATCGCCGTCGCCTATATCCTGCTGCCGCTGTACTACCGCCTGCAACTGACCTCGATCTACCACTACCTGGACGTGCGCCTGGGCCGGCGCGCCTACCAGAGCGGGGCGGGGTTCTTCATCATCTCGCGCCTGCTCGGCTCGACCGCGCGGCTCTACCTGGTCGTCAACATCCTGCAGGCGATCATCCTCGACAGCCTCGGCATCCCGTTCTGGCTGACCACCCTGGTCATCCTCGGCATGATCCTGATGTACACCTACCAGGGCGGCGTGAAGACCATCGTCTGGACCGATACCCTGCAGACCTCCTGCATGCTGTTCGGCCTGTTCGCCTGCGTCTGGTTCCTGCTCGACCAGATGGGCATGTCGATGACCGAAAGCCTGAACGCGATGCAGTCGCAGGGCCTGGCGCGCATCTTCACGATGGACGTCGACAGCCCGAACTTCTGGCTCAAGCAGATCGTCGCCGGCATCTTCATCGTGCTGACCATGACCGGCATGGACCAGGAAATGATGCAGAAGACGATCTCGGTGAAGACCCTGAAGGATTCGCAGAAGAACCTGCTGAGCCTGACCGCCGTGCTGGTGGTGGTCCTGTCGGCCTTCCTGTTCCTGGGCGGCCTGCTGTACCTGTACGCGCCGACGGTCGGCGTCGCGGCCACCGGCGACAAGATCTTCCCGGCGGTCGTCATGGGCCACCTGCCCGCTGCGGTACAGATCATCTTCTTGATCGCCCTGGTCTCGGCACTGTTCCCGAGCGCGGACGGCGCGATCACGGCGCTCACCTCCACCTTCTGCATCGACATCCTCGGCATCAAGCGCCGCGCCGACCTGTCCGTGGAGGCGCAGGAAAAGCTGCGCCGCCGCGTGCACCTCGGCTTCGCCGGCCTGTTCCTGCTGCTGGTGATGGGCTTCAAGTGGATCGACGAACCGAGCATGATCGTCATCATCCTGAAGCTGGCCGCGTATACCTATGGCCCGCTGCTCGGCCTGTTCGCCTTCGGCATGCTGACTAAACGTATCCTGACGGACCGCCTGGTACCTTACGTGACCATCGGCGCGCCGATTCTTTGTGCGCTGCTTGAGCACTATCAACAATATCTGCTGGGCAATTATCGCCTTGGCCTTGAACTGTTGATCCTCAATGGCATACTCGTATTTGCCGGCCTGTTCGCGATCTCCCGCCGGGAGACCGTGGACAAGGTGGCGGTCACGGCCTGACGTCCCGGCGCATCACGTTCCAACCCTTTTAGCGGAGTTCCGATGTCCTTCAAGCCCTTGTCTTCCCTGCGCCGCGGTATCGGCATGCTCTGGCGCGGCCTCGATGCCACCCGCCGCTTCGTGCTGAACATGCTGTTCCTGCTGATCCTGATCGTGTTCCTGGTGGCGCTGTTCGGCGGCGGCGCCAAGCCGCTGGCGGACAAGACGGCGCTGGTGCTGGAACTGCGCGGCGACCTGGCCGAGCAGACCACCGGCAGCGTCGGCGACCAGCTGTTGTCGAACATCGGTGGCGAAACGCGCCGCACCATCCAGCTGCGCGACCTGCTGACGGTGCTCGACGCCGCCGCCAAGGACGAGAAGATCGGCAGCGTGGTGCTGATGCTCGACGAGCTCGACGGCGGTGGCCTGGCCATGCTGCGCGAGATCGGCGCCGCCATCGACCGCGTGAAGGCGGCCGGCAAGCGGGTGGTGGCCTGGGGCGGCATGTACGATCAGAAGCGCTACCTGCTGGCCTCGCACGCCAACGAGGTCTACGTGCACCCGATGGGCATGGTCCTGATCGAAGGCTTCGGCCGCCACCGCAACTACTACCGCGACGCCCTCGACAAGCTGGGCGTGACCGTCAACCTGATCAAGGTCGGCACCTACAAGAGCGCGGCCGAGCCCTTCATCGCCAACGCGCCCTCGCAGGCGGCGCTCGAGGCGGACACCTACCTGTACGGCGCGCTGTGGCAGAACTACACCGCCATGGTCGAGAAGAACCGCAAGCTGGAAGCCGGCGCCGTGGCGCGCGGCATCGAGCAGCTGCCGCAACTGATGGAAGCGGCCGGCGGCAGCGCCGCCCAGGTCGCGCGCAACCTGAAGCTGGTCGACGGCATCAAGACCAAGGACGAAGTGCGCGCGATGATGATCCAGCGCGGCGCCTACGACGAGTCGATCGAGTCCTTCCGCCAGGTGTCCTACCATGATTACCTGCAGCGCCATCCGCAGAAGCCCTTCGGCGACGCGGTCGGCGTGATCGTCGCGGCCGGCGAGATCACCGACGGCCAGGGCGGGCCGGGCGTGATCGGCGGCGTCTCGACCGCCAACCAGATCCGCCGCGCGCGCGAGGACGACCAGATCAAGGCCGTCGTGCTGCGCGTCGATTCCCCCGGCGGCAGCGCCTACGGCTCCGAGCTGATCCGGCGCGAACTGGAACTGACGCGCGCCGCCGGCAAGCCGGTCGTGGTCTCGATGGGCAACGTCGCCGCCTCGGGCGGCTATTGGATGTCGATGGCGGCCGACGAAGTCATCGCCGACCCGGCCACCATCACCGGCTCGATCGGCGTGTTCGCCATCCTGCCGACCGCCGACCGCGTGGCCGACAAGATCGGCGTGCGCACCGGCGGCTACACCACCACCTGGCTGGCCGACGCCTACAATCCGCTGCGCCCGATGGACCCGCGCTTCGGCCAGCTGGTCCAGGCCAGCATCAACAACGTCTACAGGGAATTCACCACCAAGGCGGCGGTGGCGCGCAAGACCACCGCGGCGAAGATCGACGAAGTGGGCCAGGGCCGCGTCTGGACCGGCGCCCAGGCCAAGGAGCGCGGCCTGGTCGACACTTTGGGCAGCTACGGCGACGCGCTGCGTTCGGCCGCCAAGCGCGCCAAGCTGGGCGAGGACTTCCGCGTCGCCTACATCGAGCGTCCGGGTTCGAAGTTCGAACGTTTCCTGGAAATGATGGGCGCATCAAGCCAGACCGCCCTCAACATCCAGGTCAAGCTGGGCATGTTGCCGGACGCGTTGCCCGCGGGCGCGGTGACCGGCGTGGCCAAGGACCTGGGTTGGCTGAACGAGCTGGCCGAC
>DNCF01000299.1:4414-4931 GCA_003484545.1 Massilia sp.
CGAGCTGGCCGACGGCAAGAAGCCGTTCGCCGCCGTCACCCATTGCTTGTGCGAATTGCCGTGATGACGTGCGCGTGGATGTCAACGCGGGCTTGAGGATGGTGTGAATTTGTAACCGCTGTTACATATCGAGGGAACGGGCGCTGGGCAACCAGCGCCCGTTTTCTTTTGTTTATTTCCCTAACTGCGGCTAAGTTCTTCCTATGGTGTAAATCGGTGTAAAGGGGCGGCCCGCACTGGACTGGCGGCGTATTTCTGGCCCCGGCGCTATGTACGTTACGAAACATATCTAGCCGCTGCCCCATGTTACATTCCAAGCTGATTACTTGTGCATTTGTCAGCAGTTCAGTTCGGTCAACAAGGATGAGCATGGATTCTCCCGTATCCCCCAACAAGACTTCCACCACCCCGCCGCGGACCAAGCGTGGCCGGATCGTCGGCAGCATCGTCGCGGTCCTGGCCATGGTGGCGCTGGGCGCGCTGGCCTGGTACCTGACGCACCGCGCGCCACCATGGC
>DNCF01000057.1 GCA_003484545.1 Massilia sp.
GGCGGTGGCGAACTACAAGGCGGCGCGTGCGCGCTGCGACAGCCTCAGCGGCAATCCGCACGACGTGTGCGAGGCCGAGGCCAAGGCCGAGCGCGTGCGCACCGAGGAGGAGGCGGCCGCCGCCTACAAGAACACCTTGAAGGCCTATACCCAGGCCCGCATGCGCATCGCGGACGCCAACTATGCGCGCGACAAGGCGCGTTGCGGCGCGCTGGCGGGCAATGACCGCGACGTATGCCTGAAGCAGGCCAAGGCCGCGCAGGTGGCGGCCCAGGCCGACGCCACCGCGGATCGCAAGATGATCGAAGCGCGCAACAATGCGCGCGAAGACAAACTGACGGCTGAATACCGGGTCGCGCTGCAGAAGTGCGACGCGTTTGCCGGCGCGGCGAAGGACCAGTGCGTCCAGGCCGCAAAAACCGCGTACGGCAAATGACGTACCGGTCCCGCTCTCAGGGTTTGTGAAGAAAACGCCAGGGCAGGGCGCGCCGTCGAAGACAGTACTCGCGTACGGCCAAACGGTGCAAGGTTGCCATGGTGGATTTTTCAAACACTCGTAGTGAGCATCGCTGTATTAACGCTGTAACTTTGACCAACGAAAGAAAGGGATACATCATGAAAATCACCCAACGTCTCGCTACCGCCATCTTCACCGGCGCCCTCGCATTCACCATGGTCGGTTGCGCTTCGAACCCGCAACGCGAAAGCGCCGGCGAATACATCGACGACAGCGTCATCACCGCCAAGGTGAAGGCCGCCTTTGCCGCCGATTCGACCGTGAAGGCAACCGAAATCAACGTCGAGACCTTCAAGGGCGACGTCCAGCTGTCGGGCTTCGTGGCCCAGCCGAGCGACGCTCAGCGCGCAGTCGAGGTTGCACGCGGCGTGAAGGGTGTAGTATCGGTCAAGAACGACATCCGCGTGAAGTAATCCCCGCCACCGGGGCGGCGCGGACCGGCAAACTCATATCGGCAAACACATGCAACTCGCCAGTCCTGGCTCGGCTCCAGCCGAGCCGCACAAACCCGCCGCCCCTGGGGCAACACCGGCAGTCACGGCCGAGGCCGTGAAGCCGGAGCCCGCCGCCGGCTCGCCCGACGACCTGGCGCTCCAGGCAGGAGGCCTGCGTCTTCCCATCCACGTCAACGCCCGCGGTCTGTCGCTGGGCATCCTGGCCACCGTGGCCTTCGTCTTCGCGCTGCAATGGGCGCAAAAATTCTTCGTGCCGCTGCTGCTCGGCATCTTCATCGCCTATACCTTGAGCCCCGTCGTGCGCTGGCTCGAGCGCGTGCGCATTCCGCGCCTGGTCGGCGCGACCATCGTCACCGCCGCGCTGCTCGGCGGCATGGGCGCGACCATGCTCAGGCTCCAGGACGAATTCATCAATATCCTCGACGAGCTACCGACACTGACCCAAAAGGTGAGCAAGCTGGTCGCCAGCGCCGCCGGCGGCGAGGGCTCGACCATCCAGCGGGTGCAAAAGGCGGCCGCCGAGCTCGAGCAGGCCACCGCCAACGTCGGCGCCAATCCGCGCCTGATCCAGCGCCGCCCGACGCTGGCCCAGCAATCCTCGAGTTTTCGGCTCACCGACTGGCTGCTGGCCGGCTCGGTCGGCCTGGCTTCCTTCGTCACCCAGGCCACCATGGTGGTGTTCCTGGTGTTCTTCCTGCTACTGGCCGGCGATACCTTCAAGCGCAAGCTGGTCAAGCTGACCGGCCCCTCGCTGACACGGAAAAAAGTTACGGTGCATATCCTGGACGACATCAACACCTCGATCCAGAACTACATGTTCATGCTGTTGGTGACGAATGTCCTGCTGGCGCTCCTGATGTGGGTGGCGCTGCGCGCGATCGGGTTGAATAACGCCGGCGCCTGGGCCATCTTCGCCGGCGTGGCCCACATCATGCCTTACTTCGGCCCCTTGCTGATCACCTCGGCCACCGGGCTGGTCGCCTTCATGCAGTTCGAGTCGCTGCGCATGGTGATCCTGGTGGCCGGCGCCTCGATGGGCATCGCCACCCTGGTCGGCATGGTCGTGACTACCTGGATGACAGGCAAGATCGCGAAGATGAACCCGGCCGCCGTCTTCGTCAGCCTGCTGTTCTGGGGCTGGTTGTGGGGGATGTGGGGCTTGCTGCTCGGCGTGCCCGTGGTGGTGGTGCTGAAAGTGGTGGCCGAGCGTGTGGAAGGAATGGAAGCGCTGGCCGAACTGCTGGGGGAATAGCCGCCGGCCGGCGCTTCGGGGACGGGCTGCGCGCCTCACCGCATCAGGCCATGCGCTTGACGTTCTTGGCGCCGGTCTCGTGGTCCGGCTTGTGGCGCAGGCTGCCCAGTTGCAGCGCGTACTGGCGGGCGAACTCGGCGCCGAGGAAGAAGATCTGGGCCGAATAATAGACCCACAGTAGCAGGGCGATCAGGGAACCGGCCGCGCCGAAGCTGCTGGCCGCGCCGCTGTTGCCGATGTACAGCCCAATGCCGAATTTGCCCAGGGTGAACATGGCCGCGGTGCCGAGGGCGCCGATGGTCACGTCATGCCAGGACAGCTTGATGCGTGGCAGCAGCTTGTAGATCACGCCGAACAGGGTGGCGATGACGAGGAAGCTGATGCACGAGGAAATCCAGCCGACGATGATCGAGGCCTCCTTGTACATGCCGCCGAAGTAGTTCTCGACCACCGCCATCGCCGCGCTGACCACCAGCGACACCATCAGCAGGAAGCCCAGCACCAGGATCAGGCCGAAGGAGAGCAGGCGCGTACGCACCGTATCCCACCAGCTCGCGTCCTTCGGCGGCGGCACGTCCCAGATCTCGTCCAGGCTATCCTTCAGCTCGGCAAACACGGTGGTGGCGCCGACCAGCAGCAGGATGGTCGCGACGATGGTCGCCAGGCGTCCGGTTTCCTTGTTCTGCGCGCCGGCCAGCACGGTCTGGATGGTGTCGGCGCCCTGGGCCCCGACCAGTCCGCGCAATTCGTTGAACAATTGCCCGCGCGCCGCATCGGCGCCGTAGAAGAAGCCCGCGACCGCGATGACCAGCACCAGGATGGGTGCGAGCGAGAACAGGGTATAGAAAGCCAGGGCCGCGCCCTTGCTGGACGCGCGGTGGCCCAGCCATTCCGTGACCGCGCAGCGCATCACGTGGATGATCTGGCGTGAGAATGGAAGCCATTTTTTTACAGCCATACCAAATCCTCCAGAAAAGAAAAAGGGGCGCGAGGCCCCTTGTGGTGTGGGCGGCCAGCGAGCGCCCGTTGGAACAGGCCGATGCCTCGCCGGCCGGGGTCACATTACTGCACGCGCTTTTCGATCGTGATCTGCTCGACTTCGACGCGGCGGTTCGGCTCCAGGCACGCGATCAGCTCGGCGCGCTTCTTCTGGTTGCACTCGACGACCGGGTTCTCTTCGCCCTTGCCGACGGCGTTCAGGCGGCCGGCGTCGATGCCCTTGCTGACCAGGTAGTCACGCACGGCGTTGGCGCGGCGCTCCGACAGCTTCTGGTTGTACTTCTCGGAACCCAGGCGGTCGGTGTAGCCGGTGATGTCGACGTTGGTGATGCTGGTGTCGGCCTGCAGGGCCGCGGCGATCTCGTCCAGGCGGGTCTGCGGCATGCGCAGTTCGGCCTTGTCGAACTCGAACAGCTCGGTGGCCGACAGGGTCACCTTCTCGAAGCGTGCCGGCGGCGGTGGCGGCGGAGCGACCGGAGCCGGTGCTGGCGGCGGTGCCTCGACGACCGGGGCCGGAGCCACGACCGGTGCCGGCGGCGGGTTGAACGCGTAGTTCAGGCCGACGGTGACGTACTTGTTGTTGCTCTGCTTGAAGCCGTACAGCTCGTCGTCACGCAGGAAGCCGCGCACCGAGCGGATGTCGGCCTGCAGGCTCCACTGCGGGCTCAGGTCGGCCTGGAAGCCGATGCCGGCGGTGGCGTAAGGGGAGTTCTTGCTGACACGGCGCAGCGGATTGTCAACCTTGTCGCGCTCGGCGCCGACGCCGAACAGGACGAATGGGCGGAAGCGCTCACGCGACAGCATCAGCAGCGCATCGACGCCCAGCAGGGTCTGGCGATACTCGGCAGGGCCGTCTTCGGAACGGGCATGGGTGGCGCCGAACTGGATGTCCCAGTAGCGGTGCACTGCCTTACCGAACTTCAGGCCGCCGCCCCAGTCCTTGTGGTCGGTGCCGAAATCGGCGTCGGGCTTGATGCCGACGACGCTCGGCTGGATGTACCAGGACGGGTTGATGGTCGCGCTCGGCGCTTCTTGGGCCAGCGTGGTGCCGGCGGCGCAGAACATGGCGACGGCCAGGGCGATCTTCTTCGAATTATTCACAGGAAACTCCCATAAGTTGAAAGGTAGGGTGACATCGCATGCCTTGACAGTGATGTTGGAGTGAAGAGTACGAGGCCGAGTTCCGATGGGTCCGTGCGCTAGCGCACCTATGGGAACTGCTGAGTGACAAAAGCGCAACATTGTCATCTTCTTCAGGGCGTCCCCTATATATAGAGGGGAAGACTCGACCCGAAATTGGAGGAATGTTTCTAATTCTCCACACTTCTGTCGCTATTCTACAACAAGCGGATACTTGCCCGCGAACTCTTGATTTTGAGCAGGAAAAAAATTGTCGAAATGCCCGCTGGAATTTTGCCAATGTGGGCTGGCGCACAGACCGGCCGGGCTGACGCAGGCAATCTTGTGGCCAGTTAAGCGGAACCCGAGGTGTTGTCAGGGTGTCAGACGACACACAGCGACCCGGACCACACAGTCTCTCTCTATCTAACGGAGTACACCAACATGCATGCAACGACTCATCACAACGCGGTGCAAGGCGAACACGGCGCAGTGCACACTTCCAGCAACTCAGCGCTGATCGAACGCGTGCCGCCCCAGCCGACCGAACGTGCGCCGATCTCGCTGGCGCCGATCGAGCGTGTGCGGTCGACCTCGGCCACCCAGCGTCGGATCGAGAACATGCAAAAGCTCATCAACGAACTGTCGACCCATGAGATGCTCGCCGACGAGATCGCATGGT
Organism: Massilia sp.; assembly: GCA_003484545.1. GTDB lineage: Bacteria > Pseudomonadota > Gammaproteobacteria > Burkholderiales > Burkholderiaceae_D > Telluria. The sequence continues at coordinate 5,025 of DNCF01000057.1, forward strand.
TCCTGAAATTCTCGCCGTCCGGCGCACGCAAGTACATCCGCGACCTGCGCGAAGCCGGCGTCATCGAACTGGCCCGCTACATCGAAGGCACTGCCACCTACCTGGGCAAGGCCGTCTACCAGATCTGCCCGGACCAGGAACGCGTCAAGGCCTTCCTGGCCGCGATCTGCCAGCCGAAGCGCGAAGGCGCCGCCCCGCGCAAGGAGCGTCCGGGCCTGCGCGAGCAGAGCATGGCCGGCAGCGGCCGCCACTTCCACATCCTGGCCGACGACACCCATTACGCGATCCGCGTGAACCGCAGCCCGGTCACCCGCGATCCGCTGGTCGCCGCGCTGTTCGGCCCGGCCCCGAACCAGGTCGCCAAAGAGCGCACCTGAGGCCCGTACCGATACGCCTGCCGGAGGGGCATGGCGGCGGAGACCCGCGATACCCTTCCTGATTCGACGATCGCTGTCGTCACGCAAACGCCGCGCACCGCGCGGCGTTTGCCGTTAACGAAGCAGTCCCGAAGCACGAAGCAGTTCCGAGGCGCGAAGCAGTCCCGAGGCGCCACCCGCAAAGGGAACGCGCAAGGCGCGCGCTGCCGGGCAAGCCTTGCCGTTGAAATCCCGTCAACAGGCCCCAAGTTCGGCGGGTGCGGCGCTCTGCCGCGTCCCGCTACCGGAAAAAGGAAACCCCATGCTGCCGAGTGCCGAATCGCTGGAAGGAAAACCAGTACCGAGTGTCGTCTTCAAGACGCGTCCCCACGACCAGTGGCAGGACCTGCATAGCGAAGACCTGTTCAAGGGCAAGACCGTGGTCGTCTTTGCGCTCCCGGGCGCCTACACGCCGACCTGTTCCTCGACTCACCTGCCGCGCTTCAATGAACTGGCGTCCGTGCTGCGCGACAACGGCGTCGACGACATCGTCTGCATTTCCGTCAACGACGCCTTCGTCATGAACGAATGGAAGCAGGGCCAGGATGCGGACGCCATCACCTTCATTCCTGACGGCAATGCCGACTTCACGCGCGACATGGGCATGCTGGTCGACAAGCGCGAACTCGGCTTCGGCCAGCGTTCCTGGCGCTATTCGATGCTGGTGCGCGATGGCATCATCGAGAAGATGTTCATCGAGGCCGAGGGCGACGAGGACGACCCGTTCGAAGTGTCGGACGCCGACACCATGCTCGCCTACATCAACCCCGAGGCCGAGGCGCCCGAGCCGATCGTCATGTTCTCGCGTCCCGGTTGTCCGTTCTGCGCGCGCGCCAAGGCGGCACTGGCAAAGCACCGCCTGCGCTACACTGACATTTCCCAGAGCCAGAAGATCAACACCAGCGTGCTGCGCGCCGTCAGCGGGCGCATGACCTGGCCCCAGGTCTTCATCGGCGGCCAGCTGATCGGCGGCGCCGACGAGCTCGAATCGCACCTGGCCGATCGTATGGCGGCCGCGTGAGCATCCTGTTGACTTCGGAAGGGGCGGGGCGATGGAAGCCTTGGTGACGGTGTCCCTGATCGTGGCGGCCCTGTTGCTGGCCTGGGCGGTGCCGCGCTGGCGCCTGCGCCGTGCGCTGTCGCGGCCGCTTCCCCCCGGCGCCCAGGCCACCATCGAGCGCAACGTCGCCCAATACCGCGGCATGGACGCCTCGCAGCGCGCCCGGCTCGAACGCCCGGTGCG
>DNCF01000452.1:0-4955 GCA_003484545.1 Massilia sp.
GCCGGGGCCGAAGCCGCCGGGTTACGCGCCGCCCGCGCAGGCGGCGCCGACCGCCCAGCGCTCGGACCTGATGGCGACCGAGGCGATCCGGCGCGCGATGGTGGCGCGGGTGGCCGGGCAGGGCGTCAAGGACCCGGCCGTGCTGGCGGCACTCGAAGCCGTGCCGCGCCACCTGTTCATCGAACCTGCGCTGTCGAGCCAGGCATATATCGACGCCTCGCTGCCAATCGGGCACAATCAAACTATTTCCCAGCCTTATATTGTTGCGCGTATGATTGAGGCGATGCGCGACGGCAAGTTTTCAAACGGCGCCACGCCCGGCCGCGTGCTGGAGATCGGCACCGGTTGCGGCTACCAGGCGGCCGTGCTGGCGCGCGTGGCGAAGGAGGTCTACTCCATCGAACGCATCAAGCCGCTGCACGAGCTGGCCAAGGCCAACCTGCGGCCCTTGCGTATTTCCAATCTGCGTTTGCACTACGGAGATGGTATGCTCGGGCTCGCGCAGGTCGCGCCCTTCGACGGGATCATCCTGGCGGCGGCCGGCCTGGAAGTGCCCCGCGCACTGCTCGAGCAGCTTGCCATCGGCGCGCGCCTGGTGGCCCCGGTAGGGGGCCAGGTGCAGCATTTGCAGCGGATTACCCGCATCGGCAAGTCCGAATGGACCAGCGAGACGCTGGAAGCCTGCCATTTCGTCCCCTTGCGCCCCGGCACCGTCTAAGCGCTGCCCGTATGTAATAGGTATTAAAAGAGAGAATGAAACAACCACCCCGTCTAGTCCTGCTCACCCTTCTGCTTGGCCTGCTCGCGGGCTGCAACACCGCCACCCGCAAGGCGCCTGTCGTCGAGCGCCCGATTTCGTCGTCCACCGCGGCCCGTCCGGCGCCGCAGCGTGTCGAAGCGCCGCGCCCTGACGCCCGCGGCACCTATACCGTGCGCCGCGGCGACACCCTGCTGCGCATCGCGCTCGACCATGGTCAGAGCTACCGCGACCTGGTGGCCTGGAACAACCTGGCCAACCCGGACGACATCAAGGTCGGCCAGGTGCTGCGCGTCGATCCACCGGGCGAGAAGGTCGCGGCCGGCAACAATGTCGTGACCCAGCCGGTGCCGGCGCCGCCCCAGGCGCCGCGCAAGACCGCGCCGCGCGCCGACAAGAAGCCGTACAGCGAGGAAAACGTCGCGGAAAGCCAGCGCGGCGAGAAGGCCGAGACCGTTGTCGCCAGCGCCGCGGCGGTGCCCGCCGGTACGCGCGTGGGTGCCACCGTCACCGCCACCGACGACGAGAAGCTGAGCTGGATGTGGCCGTCGGACGGGCGTATCATCGCCACCTTCGACGAAGGCAAGAACAAGGGGATCGACATCGCCGGCCGTCCGGGCCAGCAGGTGATGGCCGCCGGCGCCGGCAAGGTAATGTATGCTGGCAGTGGCATCCGGGGTTATGGTAACCTCGTCATCGTCAAACACAGCAACAGCTTGCTGTCGGCCTATGCCCATAACCGCGCCATTGTCGTGAAGGAAGGCGACAACGTGACCAAGGGCCAGGTGATCGCCGAGATGGGCGACTCCGACGCCGACACGGTGAAGCTGCACTTCGAGATTCGCCAGCAGGGCAAGCCAGTCGATCCGGCGAGGTTCCTGCCCAGCCGCTAGAGAGGGCCAATGACGCTGCCGCCGCACTCCCAGGACCACGACGCTTCGGACGATCTGCCTGACGAGCTGGAGAGCGACGGCGCGTCTTGCGATCCTGCGCCCGGCGAGGGCGACTCCGGCGATGCGGCGTCCGACAGCGCGGACGTGCTTCCCGGCGCCGGCGTCGACAGCGTCGACGAACTCAAGACCGTGCTGGCCGCCGAGCTGTCCACCGACACCACCCAGCACTACCTGAACCAGATCGGCACCCGGCCCTTGCTCTCGGCCCAGCAGGAGACGCATTACGCGACCCTGGCCAAGGCCGGCGACTTCGACGCGCGCCAGAAGATGATCGAGCATAACCTGCGCCTCGTGGTCTCGATCGCCAAGCACTACATCAACCGCGGCGTGGTGCTGCTCGACCTGATCGAGGAGGGCAACATCGGCCTGATGCGCGCCATCGACAAGTTCGAGCCCGAGCGCGGTTTCCGCTTTTCCACCTACGCCACCTGGTGGATCCGCCAGAGCATCGAGCGCGCGATCATGAACCAGGCGCGCACCGTGCGCCTGCCGGTGCACATGGTGCGTGAACTGAACGCCGTGCTGCGCGCCAAGTATCACCTGGAGGCCCAGCACCACGACGGCAAGGATGCCAGCGTCGAGGACATCGCCAGCCTGGTCGGGCGGCCGGTCGAGGAAGTGCAGGACATCCTGGCGCTGTCCGAGCACGCCGCCTCGCTCGACGCCCCGCTCGACAACGATCCCGGTTCGAGCCTGATGGACATGCTGCCCGGCGAGGCGGACGACAGCCCCGACGCGCGCGCCGAGCAGCACGAGATGACCCTGCTGGTGCGCGACTGGCTGACCCGCCTGCCCGAGAAGCAGCGGGTGGTCGTGATGCGCCGCTTCGGCCTGGACAACGACGACCCCGCCACGCTCGAGACCCTGGCCGAGGAGATGGGCGTGACGCGCGAGCGCGTGCGCCAGATCCAGCAGGAGGCGCTCGTCAAGCTCAAGCGGGCGATGGCGGCACGTGGCGTCGTGCGCGATTCCTTGTTATGATGCGGCGGTTTTGGGTCTGATCTGGCTGTTCTGTCGATCTGATTCCGCGGTTATCCATTTTCGCAGTTGCGGGCCACATTTGAAGTTGGTGGTGCATCGTCTGATACGCCAACAAGGTTCATCGTTCCGCGTGGGCACGGAGTGCCTGGCGCGGCCCGGCCCACCCTACGTTCTCTCTCCGATTCGCGTTACCCTCATCTCTATCAATGCAAGAAACTTTTATCGAAATTAAGTCGCTGGACGCGGATGCGCGCGGCGTCGGCCACCTCGAGAACGAGGACGGCACCCCGGGCAAGGTGATCTTCGTCGAGGACGCACTGCCGGGCGAGCGCGTCAGCTACGAGGTCAAGCGCAAGAAGAAGAACTGGGAGTCGGGCCGCATGGTCACCCTGCAGCGCGCCTCCTCGATGCGGGTCGAAGCCCGCTGCGAGCATTTCGGCTATTGCGGCGGCTGCTCGATGCAGCACCTGGAGCCGACCGCGCAGGTGGCGATCAAGCAGCGCACGCTGGAAGACAACCTCTGGCACCTCTCCAAGGTCAAGGCCGACAACATCATGCGGCCGCTGCAGGGCCCGACCTGGGGCTACCGCTTCCGCGCGCGCCTCTCGGTGCGCCACGTCGAGAAGAAGGGCACGGTGCTGGTCGGCTTCCACGAGCGCGCCTCCTCCTACGTGGCCGACATCCGCTACTGCCATATCCTGCCGCCCCACCTGGGCGGCATGCTGATGCCGCTGCGCGAACTGGTCGGCTCGCTGTCGATCTACAACCAGATGCCGCAGATCGAGATCGCGGTCGGCGAGGAAACCACGGCGCTGGTGCTGCGCATCATGGCGCCGCTGACCGCCAAGGACGAGGAGCTGGTCAAGGCCTTTGCCGACGAGTGGGGCATCCAGTGGTGGCTGCAGCCGAAGGGGCCGGACACCGTCTATCCGTTCTATCCGCTGGACAGGGAGCTGTACTACACGCTGCCCGAGTTCGGCGTGCGCATGCCGTTCAAGCCGACCGACTTCACCCAGGTGAACCACCAGATCAACCGGGTGCTGGTGCACAAGGCGCTGCGCCTGCTGGAAGTGCAGAAGGACGAGCGCGTGGCCGACCTGTTCTGCGGCCTGGGCAACTTCACGCTGCCGCTGGCGACCCAGGCGCGCGAAGTCGTGGGCATCGAGGGCAGCACCACGCTCACCACGCGCGCGCTGGAGAACGCCAAGGCCAACGGCCTGGCGGAGAAGACCACCTTCTACACGCGCAACCTGTTCGAGGTCACGGCCGCCGACCTGGTGGCGCTGGGCCGCTTCGACCGCATGCTGGTCGATCCGCCGCGCGACGGCGCGATCGCGTTGGCGCTGGCCCTGGCCGAGCTGCGCGAAAGCGGCCAGACCGAATTCCTGCCGAAGCGCATCGTCTACGTCTCGTGCAGCCCCTCGACCCTGGCGCGCGACGCCGGCATCCTGGTGCACCGCGCCGGCTACGCGATGAAGAAGGCGGGCGTGGTCAACATGTTCCCGCACACCTCGCACGTCGAATCGATCGGCGTGTTCGAATTGCCGGAGGCCTGAAGCGAACGCGTGTTGACAGGGCGCTGACTCTGCTTCACGCTTGTCGGATGGGCAGGACCCCCATCCGATATCTTGCGCTCGATGAATTCATATATCCCGGCGGAACATTTTCAGCAACTGTTCGAGGCCGCACCCGGCGCCTTCCTGGTGCTGCGGCCGGATCCTGGCTTCACCATCGTCGCCGTCAGCGACGAATACCTGCGCGTCACGCTCGCCCGGCGCGACAACATCCTCGGCCGCCCCCTGTTCGAGGTCTTTCCCGATAATCCGGACACCCCGGATGCGAATTCCACCGCCAACCTCTCGTGTTCGCTGACGCGGGTGCTGGAAGGGCGCACGCCCGACGTCATGGCGGTCCAGCGTTACGATGTGCCTCGGGCCGACGGCGGCGGATTCGAATTGCGCTACTGGAGCCCGGTGAATGCGCCGGTGCTCGGGTCCGACGGGGAGGTGAGCTACATCGTGCACCGGGTCGACAACGTGACCGAATACGTGCTGCTGACCGAGGAGCACGCCCGCCAGCGCAGCGTCAGCGCCCGCCTCAGCGCCGAGAACGTGCGGATGGAGGCGGAAATCGTCGAGCGCGGCCGCGCGCTCGACCAGCTCAACCGCGAACTGCGCGGCGCCAACGAGGTGCTGTCCGGATATGCGGCGCGGGCGCGCGAGGAGAGCGAGCGCAAGGACGAATTCCTGGCCATGCTGGCGCAC
>DNCF01000452.1:5217-5374 GCA_003484545.1 Massilia sp.
GAGCTGCGCAATCCGCTGGCGGCCATCTCGTCGGCCCTGCAGCTGTGGGGCATGGTCGGCAACGACGCCCAGCGCCAGCAGGAGCTGCTGGCGCTGGGCCGACGCCAGGTCGGCAACCTGACCCGACTGGTGGACGACCTGCTCGACATGGCGCGCA
>DNCF01000452.1:5674-5798 GCA_003484545.1 Massilia sp.
GCTCGACATGGCGCGCATCGACCGTGGCGCGGTCGAGCTGCAGCGGGCCCCGCTCGATTTGCGCGACGTCCTCGACAGCGCATTGCTCGCCACGCGCGCCCAGTTCGAGCGGCGCGAGCTGGCG
>DNCF01000256.1 GCA_003484545.1 Massilia sp.
CAGCCCCTGCAGGAGGCGCGCCGATGAATGCCTCCCGACTCTGCAAGACCGTGGCCGGCTGGCTGGCGCCGGCGCTGCTGCTGGCGGCGGCCCAGAACCCGTCGCTGGCGCAACAGGCGGCCAAACCTGCTGCCCAGCCCGCGCGCAATGCCCAGCAGGCATTGATCGAGCGCGGCAAATACCTGGCCCAGGCCGGCGACTGCATCGCCTGCCACACCGTCCCCGGAGGCAAGATCTTCGCCGGCAACCGGGCCATGCCCACGCCCTTCGGTACCCTGTACGCGCCGAACATCACGCCCGATCCCGACACCGGCATCGGCAAGTGGAGCGCCGACGACTTCTTCAAGATGATGCGCACCGGCCGCTCGCGCAACGGCGACCTGCTCTACCCGGCCATGCCCTTCGCCAGCTACACCAAGGTCACGCGCGCCGACACCGATGCCATCTACGCCTACCTGCGCTCGGTGCCGGCGGTGCGCCAGGCCTCGCGCCAGCACGACCTGCGCTTTCCCTACAACAACCGCGCCCTGCTGATCGGCTGGCGCACCCTGTACTTCAAGGAAGGCGAATACGTCCCCGACAAGACCAAGTCGGCCGAATGGAACCGCGGCGCCTACCTGGTCGAGGGCCTGGGGCACTGTGCGATGTGCCACACCCCGATCAACGCCCTGGGCGGCTCCTCGCAGGAGCGCGCCTTCCAGGGTGGCCTGATCCCGATGCAGAACTGGTACGCGCCCTCGCTCACCTCGAACAAGGAAGCGGGCCTGGGCAACTGGGAGATCCAGGACATCATCGACCTGCTGCAGAAGGGCGTGTCGAACCGCGGCACGGTCTATGGCCCGATGGCCGAGGTCACCTTCAACAGCCTGCAGTTCCTCACCACCGAGGACGTGCGCGCGATGGCGGTCTACCTGAAGAGCCTGCCCGCCGACCAGCCCCTTGCCAACGACCCGGCGGCGGCGCCTGCGCGCGCCAACATCACCCAGCAGTTCACGCAGGGCAAGCGCATCTACGACGCCCAGTGCGCGAACTGCCATGGCGCGCAGGGGCGCGGCAAGCTGCCGCACTATCCGCCGCTGGCCGCCAACCAGTCGATCACGATGACGTCCGCCGTCAACCCGATCCGCATGGTGCTCAACGGCGGCTATCCGCCCGGCACCCGGCGCAACCCCATGCCCTACGGCATGCCGCCATTCGCCCATTCGCTGTCCGATGGCGACATCGCGGCGGTGGTCACCTATATCCGCACCGCCTGGGGCAACCGCGGCGCGCCGGTGACGGTGCGCGAGGTGAACGACTTGCGCGCGGCAACGGTGGAATAGCGTGGCGCAGCAGTGCGGCGCAGCGGTGCGGTGGAATGAAACGGTTGGACACATCAACGTGATCGAGGAGCGTGCATGATTCTGGAACCGATGGAGCGCGATGCCAGCCACGACCAGGGACGGGTCGACGCCGTGGTGGCCCAGGGACCACGCGGCGCCTTCGCCGTGGCCGGCCTGGCGGTGCTGATCGTGCTGGCGATCTGGGTCGCCTTCTACGTCCTGGTGTATCTCGCGCGCGGAGGCGACTGAGATGGCGGCCGGTCATCCCTCTTCCCCTGGCGCGGCGGTCGCCCACGCGGCCGAATCGCGCTGGGCGATCCTGGTCGGCCTGATCATCGCCTTCCTGGTCGGCATGATCGCCTACATGAGCGTGCACTGGGCCGCGATGCCGCCGGTGCGCACCGAAACCATCGACCCCGGCACCCTGCACATCTCGGGCGAATTCATCGAGACCAACCTCGGCTCGGCCGCCGAAGCCGACGGCACGGTGACGGTGCGGGTGCTGGCCAACCAGTATTCGTTCACGCCGTCCTGCCTGCTGGTGCCGAAGGACACGCCGATCCACATCCGCGGCACCGCGGCGGACGTCGTGCACGGCTTCTCGGTCGGCCAAAGCAACGTCAACCTGATGCTCGTCCCCGGCTACATCTCGAACTTCCGCACCAGGTTCGAGAACACCGGCGAGCACATGATGCCCTGCCACGAATACTGCGGCGTCGGCCACGCCGCCATGTGGGCGCGCGTGAAGATCGTCGAGAAGGCCGAGTTCATGCGCCAGGCCGCCGGCGGAAGGAGGTTGAGCTGTGCTGAACAATGACACCAGGCGCCTCATCCTGGCGCATTTCTGGATCGCCTTCATCGCCTTCTTCGTCGCCCTGCTGCTGGGCGAATGGCAGATGTACATTCGCAGCCCGCTGCGCGACTGGATCGGCAACCCCGAGCTGTATTACCGCGCCGTCACCGCCCACGGTTCGGCCATGGGCTATGTCTTCCCGACCCTGGTGGCGATGGGTTTCGGCTACGCCATCGTCGAGCTGGCCCTGAAGCAAAGCCTGGTGGGCCGGCGCTGGGCCTGGATCGGCTTCTTCCTGGTGGTGATCGGCACGGTCACGGCCATGGTGCCGGTGTCGATGGGCCTGGCGACCGTGCTCTACACCTTCTATCCGCCCCTGATCGGCAACGCCTTCTACTACATCGGCGTGGTGCTGGTGGTGGTCGGCTCCTGGATCTGGGTGGCGCTGATGTCGGTCAACCTGCGCGTCTGGAAGCAGGCGCACCCGGGCGAGTCGGTGCCGCTGCCGATGTTCGCCAACCTCGCCGGCGCCTACCTCTGGGCCTGGACCTCGCTCGGCGCCGCAATCGAGATCCTGTTCATGATCCTGCCGGTGGCGCTCGGCTTCAAGTCGACCATCGACGCCGGCCTGGCCCGGGTGTTCTTCTCCTGGACCCTGCACGCCATCGTTTACTTCTGGCTGATGCCGGCCTACATCGCCTTCTACACCCTGGTGCCGCGTGCGATCGGCGGGCGCCTGTACAGCGACCGGATGGCGCGCATCTCGTTCATCCTGTTTTTGGTCTTCTCGATGCCGATTGGCGTGCATCACCTGTTCCAGGACCCGCAGGTCGGCTCGGGCGTGAAATTCCTGCACGCCGTGTTCACCGGCATGGTCTCGGTGCCGACCCTGCTCACCATCTTCACCATCACCGCGTCGGTCGAGATCGCCGGACGCCTGCGCGGCGGCAAGGGCGCCTTCGGCTGGGTCAAGGCCCTGCCCTGGCAGAACCCGATGATGCTGGCGGTGGCCTTCTCCTTCATCCTGCTCGGCTTCGGCGGCGCAGGCGGCCTGATCAACATGAGCTACCAGCTCGACTTCGCCGTGCACAACACGCAGTGGATCACCGGCCACTTCCACCTGATCTTCGGCGGCGCCATCGTCATCATGTATTTCGCGCTGGCCTACGATTTGTGGCCGCACCTGACCGGCAAGCAGCTCGCCAGCGGCCGCCTGATGCGCACCCAACTGTGGATGTGGTTCGTCGGCATGATCGTGCTCACCTTCCCCTGGCACGTGGTGGGCATCCTCGGCATGCCGCGCCGAATGGCTTATTTCGACTACAGCAATCCGGAAATCGCGCCCCAGGCGCTGGCCGTGATCATTACCTTCATCGGCGGCCTGATCCTGGTGATCTCCGGGCTGCTGTTCCTGCTGGTGCTGCTCGGTGGCCACCGCAGCCTGCGCATCGAGCTGCCGGAATTTCGCTTCAGCCAGGCGGCCCACCATGAGGGCCGGCTGCCGGCGGCACTCAACAGCTACGCGCTATGGCTGGCCTTGATGATCGGCCTGTCGGTCGTCAATTACGGCTACCCGATCAGCCAGCTGATGGCGCTCAAGCAAACTTCGGTGCCGGCGGTGCCGGTGGGGAGCCAGCCATGAGCACGGAGAAGACCTTTTCGTTCAGGAACCGCTGGTTCACGGTCAGCGTCGGCGTCCTGGCCGGCATCGCCCTGCTCGCCGCGCTGGTCGGCTTCGTCTGGCTGCCCAAGGCGCACGCGCGCGCCACCATGGCCAGCCTGTGGGAAGCCATCTGCAGCGCCGCCGGCGCCCCAGCCCCCTTCCAGGGCGCGGGCTTGCCGGCCGAGCAGCAGCGCTTCCCGACCAGCGTGATCGTCAACGCCGGCATGATGGACCTGAATGGCGGCGGCTCGGTGGGCAAGGGCGCGACGCTGGCGATGGCCTGCACCATGTGCCACGGTGCGCGCGGCACCAGCCCCGCCGGCACGCCCCACCTGGCCGGACAGCCGGCCTCGTCCACTTACAAGCAATTGCGCGACTTCGCCTCGGGCCACCGGCCGAGCGCCATCATGCGCCCGCTGGTGATGGAACTGAGCGACCAGGACATGCGCGACCTGGCGGCCTATTACGCCTCGCTCGAACGCGAACGCATCGCCGACATCGCACCGTCGGCCCACGAAACGCCGCGCCTGGTGCGCAACGGCGACCCGATGCGCAGCATCGGCGCCTGCTCGTCCTGCCACAGCCCGCATGCGCTGCGCCCGGCCACCCCGGTGCTGGAGGGAATCTCGGAGACCTACCTGCGCGACCAGCTGCACGCCTTCCGCGACGGCCGCCGCGCCAACGACATCAACCGGCAAATGCGCAACGCCGTGCGCAACCTGAGCGACGCCGAGATCGCGGCGCTGGCGAAGTACTACGCGGCGCGCTGAACGGGGTCGGTCGCAGGCTCATGCGAGCAGCACCGGCTCGCGTCGATCCTTTGTTCGATCGCATTGCGCAGCCGCTCCGCACTCACCGGCGGGCTGAAGAAATATCCCTGGAACTGGTCGCAGCGGTGCTCGCGCAGGAAAGCCAGCTGCTCCTCGGTTTCGACGCCTTCGGCGATCACCTTCAACTGCATCGTGTGCGCCAGCGCGATCACGGCGCAGACGATCGCCGCGTCGTCGGCGTCGGTGGTCAGGTCGCGCACGAACGAGCGGTCGATCTTCAGCGCGTGGATCGGGAAGCGCTTCAGGTAGCTCAGGCTGGAGTGGCCGGTGCCGAAGTCGTCGATCGACAGGCTGACGCCCATGTCGCTCAGCTCCTGCAAGGTGGCGGTGGCGCCGGCCGGGTCGGCCATGACGACGCTTTCCGTGATCTCGAGTTCGAGCTGGGCCGCGTTGCAGCCGGTCTCGGCCAGGATCTGGCCGACCAGCTGCACCAGGTTTTGCTGGTGGAACTGGCGCGCCGACAGGTTCACGGCCACGGTCATCGACGGCAACCCGGCGTTGCGCCAGGCGACGATCTGCTCGCAGGCCGCGCGCAGCACCCAGGCGCCGATCTGGACGATCAGCCCGGTCTCCTCGGCGATCGGGATGAACTCGGCCGGCCCGACCGGCTCGCCGCCCGGCGGATTCCAGCGCAGCAGCGCCTCGACGCCGACCTGCTCGCCGGTGGCCAGGTCGATCTGCGGCTGGTAATGCAGTTCGAACTCGTGGCGTTCCAGCGCGCGGCGCAGGCCGCTCTCCATGCACAGGCGGTCGAGCGTGCGCGCGTTCATTTCCTCGGTATAGAACTGGAAGTTGCCCCGCCCCAGTTCCTTGGCGCGGTACATGGCCGCGTCGGCATTCTTCAGCAGCGCGTTGCTGTCGACACCGTCGCGCGGATAGATGCTGATGCCGATGCTGCCGATGGGCGAAAACTCGTGGCCGAGCACGTTCATCGGCAGCAGCAGGGCTTCGAGCAGCTTGGCCGACAGCACCGCGGCGCCGTCGGCGTCTTCCAGGTCCGGCATCAGGACCACGAACTCGTCGCCGCCGAGCCGGGCAACCGTATCGCCTTCGCGCACGATGCCGGACAAGCGCCGGCCGGCCTCGACGATCACATGGTCGCCGGCCTCGTGGCCGAGGCTGTCGTTGATGGTTTTAAAACGGTCGAGGTCGATGAACAGGATCGCCACCTGGTGGCCGCTGCGGTGCGCCATCGCCAGCGCCTGGTCGAGCCGGTCCATCAGCAGGCTGCGGTTGGCCAGCCCGGTGAGCACGTCGTGGCTGGCCATGTGGCGCAGCTCGTGCTCGTACTGCTTGCGGCGGGCGATGTCCTCGATCACGATCATCAGGTTGACGTCGCCGCGGCCGGAGACCATGCGCGACACCGCCACGTTGACCCAGACCGGCTGCCCGTCCTTGCGCACGTAGCGCTTCTCGATCGCGTAGCTCGGTATCGCGCCCGACAGCAGCATGCGCAGCGGCGCCTCGCTGGCGGGCAGTTCCTGGTCGAGCGACATCTCGCGGAAGTTCATCGTCTTCAGCTCTTCCTCGCTGTAGCCGACGATGTCCTGGAACTTGCGGTTGGCGCGCAGCCAGCGCCCGTCGGGCGCCGCCTGGGCCAGGCCGACCGCGGCGTGATCGAAAGCGATCCGGAAGCGCTCCTCGCTGTCGTGCAGGGCGGCCTTGGCGCGCATCGGCGCGGTCAGGTCTTCGGCGATCAGGAGCAGCAGGTCTTCGCCGTCGAGCCAGACGCGCGACAGCGCACAGCGCAGGTAGCGCGGCTGGCCGTCCGGCGCCTCGGGCTCCAGCGTCAGCATCAGCTCCTCGCGATGGTCCGGCGCGCGCAGCGCGACCTCGATGGCCGCGCGCAGTTCGGGCTGGGGCAGGAAATCGATGTCCACACTGGGCGGCACGGCCACGCCCAGCATCGTGCACATCGCCGGGTTGATGGTGCGGACCAGGCGCGCGGCATCGACCACCATCACGCCCGAGGGCAGGCTGGTGAGCACCTGCTCGGCGTAGTTCTTCAGGCCCGACAACTCGATGCGCCCGGCCTGTTCGTAGGTGTCGAGCGCCAGGCTCATGTCCAGACAGATCAGTTTCAGCAAGGCGTCGTAGGTCGGCGGGTATTTCTCCGGCGTGGCCGCCAGCGCCTGGCGCAGGACCGGCGCCAGCGCCGACAGGTACTTGCGGTAGGCGCCGATGTACCAGCGGATCTCCAGCCCGACGTGCTGGTGCACCAGGCCGACCCGCACGCGGTTGCGTTCATAGTCCTCGCCGTAGTCGCCGACGGTGAGCGTGTCGAAATAGGCGGCCTGCAGGTGCTTCAGGCGGGCGAAGGTGTGGCAGTCGTCGAGCAGCGACTGCAGGCGGGGAAAGCGCAGCAGGTGCTCGTAGAAGGACACCACCACCTCGGACTGGTGGGCCTGCAGGTAGGGATGGACCTCGCGCAGGAGCTGGGCGTCGTGGTCGGTGAATTCGAGGTAGTCGCGGTACTGGCGGGAAGTCTGGGGGTCGGGCGCCATCAGGTCGGTCATGGCGTCGATGTCGAATTTTTTTCTTTTCATTGTCAGCTGAGGGCGCCGGGTGGACGCGATTGGATTACGCGGACGCAAGGATGACCCAGCCCCCGACTGTCAGTCCTTGCGGTAGATCAAACTATTTCCTATGAACTACGAAAGTTGAATGTAGGTATTTACGCATTGGTGCTGTTTCACGACGGATCGGGCAGCTGGACTGCCCGTGCCACAGTCCTTCCCTTTCGAGTACGGCCGTGCCCCCAACTGCGGTGGATTGTGCGGCCCCAAACCAGCTCGGCAGGGATGGCGTACCGTGACTGACGGCTCGCCGGATTCCCTGCAAGTGTCTGTTTCTTAAAGGATTATTTTCTCTTCAGCAGGCGGACGTTTGCCGAGCCATCATTTACCTTGGAGATAGCCATGCAACTGCCATTTCGTCTTCCCCTGCTCCTGCTGTCGCTGACCTTGTCCGCGGCACATGCTGCCCCTGCTTATCCGGAATACCGGGTCACCGTCGTCGGCCCGGCTAACAGCTCGGCCACGGACATCAACCAGGCCGGCGTCGTCGTCGGCACTTATCCGATCAGTCCCACCGCCACGCACGGCTTCATCAACCGCGGCAAGGGCATCATCGACCTGGGCACGCTGGGCGGCACGTCCAGCAACGCCGTGGCGATCAACGACAAGGGCCAGGTACTCGGCAACTGGACCAGCCGCAGTGGCCAGCAGCGCGGCTACATCTACTACCAGGGCAGGCAGCGCGATATCGGCGCCGTTCGGGGCAGGAACACGACCTACACCGACATCAACAACGCCGGCTACACCACCTTGTTCGCCGGCACACCGTATCCCTACGACGACGCCGGCGTACGCAGCTTCCTGCGCTCGCCGGGCGGCACGTTCCGGGACATCGGCAGGCTGCTGTCCGACGAGAACGCGCCGAGCGTTACCCAGGCCCTGGCGCTGAACAACCGGAACCGGATCACCGGCCAATCCGGTCTCGGCATCCTCCCCGAACCGACGCTGCGCGCGATCGCCTGGAGCGGCGGCGTCATGCGTGACCTGGGCGGCTTCGGCCTCGACGCGAATGGCGGAACCGCCATCAACGGGCGGGGCCAGATCACCGGCTACATGGGAGTGCCGGAGGGTTTCTACGAAAGGATTGCCTTCTTTTACAGCAACGGCCGCCTGATCAGGATCGACAACCGCCCAAGCGACGAAACGAGGGACAGGAGCAGCGCGGGCACCGGCATCAACAACCACGGCCACGTCGTCGGCACCAGCGACCACCTGTCCGGCTTCATCTGGCGCGGCCGGCGCATGGAAAGCCTGAATGCGCTGATCGACCCGCGGCTGGGCTGGGACATCGCCAACCCGCGCGCCATCAACGACGCGGGCCAGATTGCCGCGACTGCCACCCGCGGGGGCGTGCAGTATGCGGTGCGGCTCGACCTGATCCGGCCGCATCTGCTGGCGGCGCCGGAGCTGGAGGCGGACGTAACCGATGAACAGGCGGTGTCGCCGGCGCAGGCGGCGGAGGCGAAGGTGGAAGCCGAGGCGCAGTTGCGGGAGGTGGTGAAGCCGGTGCGGCAGTAGGAGATGGGTGGAGGCCGAGATTCAGCGTCGAGTTGATGCGGCGCGTCCACAAGCAGTCATAAGGGCCGCGAAATACTGCGGCCCTTGGGCCGACAACGAGAATCTTGGTAGGCCTCCCCGGAGTCGAACCGGGCACCAACGGATTATGAGTCCGCTGCTCTAACCAGGCATGAGCTAGAGGCCCAGAAATCGGGACAGTGGCTAGAAGAGATCTCGCCACCCGCTCCAGCGGCGCGGAACCGTGAAGCAGAGTGGCGAGAGGATATTGCTTTTACACTAGAGCCGTCAAGCTTTCAATGGCTCGGCAGCCCAACAATCAGCTGCTGCCCTCGAGGAAGCTCTTCAGCTTGTCGGAACGCGACGGGTGGCGCAGCTTGCGCAGGGCCTTGGCTTCGATCTGGCGGATACGCTCGCGGGTGACGTCGAACTGCTTGCCGACCTCTTCCAGCGTGTGATCCGTGGACATCTCGATGCCGAAGCGCATGCGCAGCACCTTGGCTTCGCGCGGGGTCAGCGAGTCCAGCACGTCTTTCACCACGCCCCGCATCGAGGCGTGCAGGGCCGCGTCGGACGGGGCCAGCGTGTTGTTGTCCTCGATGAAGTCGCCCAGGTGCGAATCGTCGTCGTCGCCGATCGGAGTTTCCATCGAAATCGGCTCCTTCGCGATCTTCATGATCTTCCGGATTTTATCTTCCGGCATTTCCATCTTGATCGCAAGCGTCGCCGGATCCGGCTCGGCGCCCGTCTCCTGCAGGATCTGGCGCGAGATGCGGTTCATCTTGTTGATGGTCTCGATCATGTGCACCGGAATACGGATGGTGCGCGCCTGGTCGGCGATCGAGCGGGTGATGGCCTGGCGGATCCACCACGTCGCATAGGTCGAGAATTTATAACCGCGGCGGTATTCGAACTTGTCCACCGCCTTCATCAGGCCGATGTTGCCTTCCTGGATCAGGTCGAGGAACTGCAGGCCGCGATTCGTATACTTCTTGGCGATCGAGATCACGAGACGCAGGTTGGCCTCGGTCATTTCGCGCTTGGCCTTGCGCGCCTTCATTTCACCGGCCGCCATCTGGCGGTTAATGTTGCGCAAGTCCGGCAGCGGCAGGACGACACGGGCCTGCAGATCAATCAAACGCTGCTGCAACTCCTTGATGGTCGGGATGTTGCGGCCCAGGATGGCGCTGTAGGCGTGGCCGGCGTTGACTTCGCCGTCGACCCAGTCCAGGTTCGTTTCGTTGCCCGGGAAGACCTTGATGAAGTGGGCGCGCGGCATGCCGCAGCGGTTCACCGCGACGTCGAGGATCTGCTTTTCGATGTGGCGCACTTCGTCGACCTGGCCGCGCAGGGTGTCGCACAGCTTTTCGACGACTTTTGCCGTGAAGCGGATGCCCAGCAGTTCGTTCGAGATGGCTTCCTGGGCCTTGACGTAGGCCTTGGAGTTGTAGCCGTCCTTTTCGAAGGCCTTGCGCATCTTGTCGAACTGCTGCTCGATCTGGTGGAACTTGTCGAGGGCGGCGGCCTTCAGCGCTTCGAGCTGCTCGGCCGAGTAGCCGGCGGCGCCGGGGCTGGCGGCGGGCTCTTCTTCCTCTTCCTCTTCCTCGTCGCCGCCCTCCTCGTCCTCGTCCTCGTCGCTGTCGCTCGAGGAGGGGCCGACGGCGGTCGGCGAGGTTTCTTCCGATTCTTCCGGGTCGACCATGCCGTCGACGATTTCGTCGATCTTGATCTCGTCGTTCTCGATGCGCTGGGCGGCGGAGATGATTTCGGCGATCGTCACCGGGCAGGCCGAGATGGCCTGGATCATGTCGCGCAGGCCGTCCTCGATGCGCTTGGCGATCTCGATCTCGCCTTCGCGGGTCAGCAGCTCGACCGAGCCCATTTCGCGCATGTACATGCGGACCGGGTCGGTGGTGCGGCCGAAGTCGGAGTCGACGGTCGACAGCGCGGCCTCGGCGGCGGCCTCGGCTTCATCGTCGCTCGTGACGGTGGCAACATTGTCGGACAACAGCAGCGTTTCGGCATCGGGCGCGTGCTCGTACACGGCGATGCCCATGTCGTTGAAGGTGCCGATGATGCCTTCGATCGCTTCCGGATCGACGATGTTGTCGGGCAGGTGGTCGTTGATTTCCGAGTAGGTCAGGAAGCCGCGTTCCTTGCCGGACTTGATCAGCGCCTTGAGCTTCTGGCGCCGGATCTCGAGCTCTTCTTCGCTCGCTTCGGTGTCGGACGAGAAGGCGTCTTTCAGCAGGGCTTTTTCTTTCGCCTTGCGGTCCTTGGCCTTGGCCTTGTCGACGGCCTTCATTTCGGCGCGTTCGACGGCGTTCAGCGCGGCGACTTCGTCGTTCTCGGGCGTGAATTCCTTCGGCTTGCGCCCACGGCGCCCCGGGACCTTCACGGTCGGCAGCACGTAGCCCGACGTATCGATGGCAGCCAGGGCGGCGGCATCGGTGGTCTGGCTGACGACAGGCGCGGCGCTCGTGCGAACTTCGGCCTTGTCTTGCGCTTTGTCCGCCTTGGCGGACGCTCTGGTGGATTTGGCAGCCACTTTGGGTTCGGGTTTCTTGGTTGGCACAGGCGCTTTCGATGTCACAACGACTAACTTTACGATGGTTAAAGATAAAGTTTTGTTACCTTACATCACCCTGCAGACAGCGTACAACACTGCCTCGCTAACTGAAACTCCACGCCGCTTTTGACACGAAAATCGTTTCAAAGGTTGCAATAGTTAGCGTTTTATTATAGCACGCACCCCTTTTTTTTCCAGAACCAAACCGTGCCATAGAGGCAACAGTCCTCCGCGCTCAGCGCGGCGTCATCATTGCGGCCGCTTCCTGATCCAAAAGGTCCTGCTGTGCTTTGATTTCACGATAGCGAGTACTCACCTGATCTGGGGGCAGACCAGAGGAAAACAACTGGTTCAACTCCTGTTTCAGTGCATCGGTCTTGATTTGCCTCACGGCACTAGCCAAAACGATACGCTCGGCCTCAGGGTCGGATTCGGGCTCGGATGCGATCTTGGCAATGAGGTTGTTGTAGGCATCGCTGCCCTCTTTCAGCTGTTCGGCCAGGGCAGCAAAGTTGCCGTATTCGCCAAGCGCTTGCGCCATCCCGACCAGGTAGCGCAGATTGTCGGCCGACTCCTGTCCGAAGTAATCGAATGCTTGCAGCGCTGTTTCATCGAGAGTCAGCGACAGCGCTGGATGCGCGACCAGGATCTCCTCGATCTGCGCTTGCAGCCCGACCGGTTCCGGCCGGCCCTGGCGCGGCGGCGCCTTTTTCGCCACCGATACCGGCTTGGACAGCTCGAACAGGCCTTCGATCTCGGCCGGCGTCGATTCGGTCAGGCTGGCCAGCATGCGCACGATCTGCAGGCGCAAGGCGGAGGGCGTCATCGCCTGCAGCAGCGGCTTGGCGTCGAACTGGGTCTTGGCGCGTCCTTCCGGCGTGGACAGGTCGTGTTCGCCCGTCACTTCGCGGATCAGGAATTGCGACAGCGGCATGGCTTCCGCCACTTCCTGGGCGAAGGCATCGGCGCCGAATGCGCGCACGTAGCTGTCCGGGTCGTGTTCCTGCGGCAGGAACAGGAACTGGATGGTCTTGTTGTCGCTCACCTGCGGCAAACACGCCTCCAATGCGCGCCGGGCGGCACGGCGGCCGGCCTTGTCGCCGTCGAAGCTGAAGATGACATTGTCGGTCTGGCGCAGCAGCTTTTGCACGTGGGTACTGGTACAGGCGGTGCCGAGCGTGGCCACGGCTTGCGGGAAGCCGAGCTGGGCCAGGGCGACGACGTCCATGTAGCCTTCGGTCACCAGCACGTAGCCGGCGTCGCGGATCGCCTGGCGCGCCTCGAACAGGCCGTACAGTTCCAGGCCCTTCTGGAACAGCGGCGTTTCCGGCGAGTTCAGGTATTTCGGTTCGCCGCCGTCGAGCACGCGGCCGCCGAAACCGATCACCTGCCCTTTCGTGTTACGGATCGGGAACATGATGCGTTCGCGGAAGCGGTCGTAGCGTTTCTTGTTGCCGCCGTCCTCGTCGACCTTGTCGATCACCAGGCCGGATTCGACCAGGGCCAGCGCATCGTAGTCCTGGAATACCGAGCGCAGGTTGTCCCAGCCGGAAGGGGCATAGCCCATGCCGAAGCGGGCGGCGATCTCGCCGGTCAGGCCGCGGTTCTTCAGGTAATTGATGGCGTTCGGCGCCTGGCGCAGTTGTGCGCGGTAATAATCGCAGGCCTGGGACAGGGCGTCGGTCATCGCCAGCGATTGCGCCTGCTGGGCGGCGCGCTGCTGGGGCGGGATCTTGTCGTCGGCCTCGGGCACGATCATGCCGACGTTCTGGGCCAGGTCCTTGACGGCGTCGACGAAGCCCATGCCCGAGTATTCGATCAGGAAGCCGATCGCGGTGCCGTGGGCGCCGCAGCCGAAGCAGTGGTAGAACTGTTTGGTGGGGCTGACGGTGAAGCTGGGGGACTTTTCGCTATGGAAAGGACACAGGCCCATGTAATTGGCCCCGCCCTTTTTCAGCTGAACGTAGCGCCCTACCACGTCGACGATGTCGACGCGATTGAGCAGATCGGTAATGAATGATTGCGGAATCACTTGGCTTACACAGTGTTTGTCTCAGGTCAGACTATACCGCAGGGCTCGCTGGAAATTGATTTACAACAAGGAGGGCCCGGAAGACGCCTCCTTGTTGCATTAGCGGTCCATTACGCGCCCGACAGCGCCTTCTTGACGAGGTTCGATACAACGGTCATGTCGGCGCGACCAGCCAGTTTCGGCTTGACGATGCCCATGACCTTGCCCATGTCCTGCGGGCCGGCGGCGCCCGAGGCGGCAACGGCGGCGGCGACTTCGGCGGCAATCTCTTCATCCGACAGGCCGGCCGGCATGTAGGCGACCAGCACGTCGAGCTCAGCCTTTTCGATCTCGGCCAGGTCCGGGCGGTTGCCGGCTTCGAACTGGGTGATCGAGTCCTTGCGCTGCTTGATCATCTTCTCGACGATGGCGATGGTCTGCTGGTCGTTCACTTCGATCTGCTCGTCGACTTCCTTGCGCTTGATCTCGGCCAGCAGCAGACGGATCGTGGCCAGCTTGCCGGCTTCCTTGGCACGCATGGCGGCTTTCATGTCGTTGGAGATTTGTTCTTTCAGGCTCATGGCGTCCTCGAGGATGTATGGGTGCAAACAACAAAACCCGCCGCGGTCACGACCAGGGCGGGTTCAAGAGACTTCTAGCAGCTACCGGGACGGGCAGATGCCGGCGTCACCGGACTTTTGCCGGCTGGACAGTCTTAGTACAGTTTTTTCGGCAGTTGCTGGCTGCGGATGCGCTTGTAGTGGCGCTTCACGGCAGCGGCCAGCTTGCGCTTGCGCTCTGCAGTTGGCTTTTCGTAGAACTCGCGAGCGCGCAGTTCAGTCAGCAGACCGGTTTTTTCGATAGTGCGCTTGAAGCGACGCATAGCGACTTCGAACGGCTCGTTTTCTTTAAGGCGGATAGTGGTCATGTAAAAATCAAACCGTTGGATTTAGAGAAGAACGAAATTCTAGCAGCTTTTGACAAGTAGTGGAAGAGTTTACTGAGATGTGCTGAATTAGCCACAGGGGTGGATAGGCAAGCAGCGGTGGGGCTGTTGCCTGCTCTGTTATTGGTGCGTTTCGTCCGCATGGGCACAGGTGCCCACCCTACGGGAGACGCTGCGGACCTTGCCAGGAAAACCATTGGCGCTGCTGACACCTTCGAGCAAGGCGCGCACGACGTCTGCTCCTATGTCGAACCGCGTGGGCTCGAGAGCCCACCCTACGAACAACCGCGGTTGCTTAGACGCTCTGGCCGGCGGCGAAGCCGGAGGCCCAGGCCCACTGGAAGTTGTAGCCGCCGAGCCAGCCGGTGACGTCGACGGTTTCGCCGATGAAATAGAGGCCAGGAACTTTATTCGCCATCATGGTCTGCTGGGACAGTTCGCGGGTGTCGACACCGCCCAGGGTTACCTCGGCCTTGCGGTAGCCTTCCGAGCCGGTCGGGACAATGGCCCAGCGGTTGATGGCGTCGCCCAGCTTGCGCAGCTTGGCATCGGGCATGTCGGCCAGGCGGGCGTCGGGGGCAAAACCATTGGCGAGCAGCAGGCCTTCGGCCAGGCGGGCCGGCAGCCATTGCGCCAGCACATTGCCGAGCTGCTTCTTGACCGTCGTCTTCGCGCCGATCAGTTCCTCGGCCACGTCCATTTCCGGCAGCAGATCGAGCACGATCGGCGTGCCGGGCTGCCAGTAGCTGGAAATCTGCAGGATCGCCGGGCCCGACAGGCCGCGGTGGGTGAACAGTAAGTCTTCGCGGAAATAGCCTTTCCTGGCTCCTTTCCCCTTGCCGGAGCCGGTCGAGACGTCGACCTCCAGTGCGATGCCGGCCAGCGGCGCGAACGGCGCCCAGCTCGGGCCGTCGAAGGTCAGCGGCACCAGGCCCGGACGCGGCTCGATCAGCTTCAGGCCGAACTGGGTCGCGATCCGATAGCCGAAGTCGGTCGCACCGATCTTCGGGATCGACAGGCCGCCGGTGGCGATCACGACACTGGCGGCGGCGATCTCGCCGTGGTCGGTGGCGATGACGAAACCTTCTTCCCGCTGGTCGATCGATTCGACCTTGCACGGCATGCGCCAGCTGACCTCGCCCTTCAGGCACTCCGACTTCAGCATCTCGATGATCTGTTCGGCCGAGTCGTCGCAGAACAGCTGGCCGCGATGCTTTTCGTGCCAGCCGATGCGGTACTTTTTAACCAGTGCCAGGAAATCCTGCGCCGTGTAACGCGACAGCGCGCTCTTGCAGAAGTGCGGGTTCTCGGACAGGTAGTTCTGGTGGGTGGCGCCGATGTTGGTGAAGTTGCAGCGCCCACCGCCGGAGATGCGGATCTTTTCCGCCAGCTTGCCGG
>DNCF01000321.1:0-10882 GCA_003484545.1 Massilia sp.
TATTCGTCGTAGAACTTGCGGGCGCTTAGTGCGAGCAGCGCGCGCAGGTCCGCGGGCGGCAGTTGCGCGCCGTGCTCCGACCAGTGTGCGTGCAACAGTTCGATCAACGCGGTGCGCTGCGCCGGTTCGGGCGTCGCGCCATGAGTCGGGTCGCGCGGCAGGACAGTAGTCAGCGACGCCGTTGCGGCGCCTGCGCAGGTATCGGACAGCCCGGCCAGCTCGCTCATCCCTTCGCCTCCTTTCGCCGGCGCCTGCCGACATTGCGAAGAGGAAATAATAACTGCGTTGAAGCGTGTGCGACTGCGCCTACGTAAAGACAGGAAGAAATTTACCCAAAATTTATTCTTGCGGGCCTTGAGACCGGGCGCACCGCCCATACGATAAGTAATGTCTCCAACTCAGACCAACTGAGCGTTTGCCGCTGTCGCATGATGTGACAGCGGCATTTTTTTATCTGCAACCCGGATCGCATAGGTACCTCCGTAGTCTAGCGCTCGCCGCTGAGCTCGACGCGATCGCGGCCGAATTGCATCGTGACCTTGCGGTACCCCGTGAGGTCGATCATCGGCTGGCCTGCCTGGTCGATGTAGTTGGCATAGCCGACAACGGCGACCGCTCCATGCGGCGCCGGGTGCGATATTCGCTTGGTCAGGCCCGGCGCAAGTTCGTAGTACCAGGTTCGGATGGAGCCGCCGGGATAAGCTTCGGGAGGCCGCGGCTGGAACCATTCGGCGCTGGTCCTGGGCAGGCGCGCCAGCGCTGCCTGGTCGAGTACGTGAACAAGCTCGAATGCAAAGGGGGTGTGCTGGTTGGCGTCGACCGCCACGATCACGTTGATGTCGAGTGGGTCGCACATGCGCGGCGTCGAACAAGCCGCCAGCAGCGCACACGCGAGGAGCGACAAGGAACGGACGATCGCCAAGGCCGGAGAAAATGGCTTGGGATGGACGATCGATTCGACGGCGCTATTGCTCGGCATGGGGCAGGCCTCTTCAGGAAATGCGTCATCGTAGCCGAGGCAGGTCCTGGCAAACCTCTCGAATTGTCACGTCCAGGCTGGAATTGCGGCAGGCGCCAGTGTGCCGCGGCACGCAGGGCCGTGCAGGAAGCGGCAGGGGAAGGTGGTGCCCGGAGCCGGGATCGAACCGGCACGCCATTTCTGGCACGGGATTTTAAGTCCCGGGTGTCTACCAGTTTCACCATCCGGGCAGAGCGCAGGATTCTAGCACAAGCGCGGCGCGGCAGGGTCAGTCTGGCAACATTTTGCCGCATCCAGGCCCTGCAAGAGTCGGCCATCTTTGGCTCAGCCATCGAATGGTGTAGCATGCACCCCGGCGCCATGATGGCGCAACAAGAAGTGCAAGGACCTACATTGAACATCACGATACACGACGATCTGCGTGCCTTCGTCGACCCGCTGACCGACATCGAATACGCCGCGCTGGAACGCAGCCTGCTGGCCGAAGGCTGCCGCGACGCGCTGGTGCTGTGGGGCGACGTCCTCATCGACGGCCACAACCGCTACGAGATCTGCCGCAAGCACGGCATCGAATTCCGCACCGTCCAGAACAACAAGTTCTCGTCCATCGAGGACGTCATGCTCTGGATGATCGACAACCACCTGGCGCGCCGCAGCGTGTCCGATTTCCAGCGCGGCCTGCTGGCCCTGCGCAAGAAGGAAATCGTCACCGCGCGCATGGCCCAGAAGATGGCCGAGGAGCCGCCCGAGCCGAAGCCGGACGACATGGATTCGCGTCCGCCGCCGCCCTGGAACACCCGCGAGGAAGTGGCCAAGGCGGCGCGCGTCTCGAGCAATACCATCAGCCAGATCGAACGGATCCAGAAGGCGGCCGCGCCCCAGCTGGTCGAGGCCGTGCGCGCCGGCACCATCTCGCTGAGCGCCGCGGCCAACGTCGCCCAGCTGCCGCAGGAAGCCCAGATCGCGGCCGTGGCCGGCGGCAAGAAGGAACTGCAGCAGGCCGCGCGCCAGGTGCGCGAGCAGAAGATGGCGACCAAGCCGCGCAAGCAGGGCCCGGACGGCGAGCCGGTCGACGAGAAGGCGGCGCTGAAGGCCGAGATCGCGTCGCTCAAGGACCGCATGGCCACCCTCTTGACCGAGAACGAGATCCTCAAGCAGAAGCTGGCCAACGCCGGCCTGTAACGGTAACACCGCAAGAAGACGGATAACAACAAGGAGACCCGCATGATCCTGTCCCGCCTCGCCGCACCGGCACTGGCCCTGACCCTGTCCGGCGCCGCCTTCGTGGCCGCCGGCCCAACCGCCGTGGCGGCCACTGGCGCGCCAGTCGTGGCCAAGGCCAGTCCCGAGCTCGCCCGCTGGCAACAGACCGCCGGGCGCGTGACGATCATGCGCGACAAGTGGGGCATTCCCCACGTCTTCGGCAAGAGCGATGCCGATGCGGTATTCGGGATGATCTACGCCCAGGCCGAGGACGACTTCAACCGCGTCGAACTGAACTACATCAACGCGATGGGGCGCCTGGCCGAGGTCGAGGGCGAGAAGGAGATCTGGCGCGACCTGCGCATGAAGCTCTACATCCAGCCCGCGGACCTGCAGGCCAAGTACGCGGCGAGCCCGGCCTGGCTGAAGGAATTGATGGTTGCCTTCGCCGACGGCCTGAACTTCTACCTGCACACGCATCCGGAGGTCAAGCCGAAGCTGATCACGCGCTTCGAACCGTGGATGGCGCTGTCCTTCAGCGAGGGCAGCATCGGCGGCGACATCGAATCGATCGACTTGAAGGAACTCGAAGCCTTCTACGGCAAGCGCCCGCAAGCCACGCTGGCGGACAGGCGCAATGTGCTGGACGCCGAGCCGCGCGGCTCGAACGGCTTCGCGATCGCGCCGAAGCTGACCAAGGCCGGCTATCCGCTCCTGATGATCAACCCGCACACCTCGTTCTACTTCCGGCCCGAGATCCACATGGTCAGCGAGGAGGGCCTGAACGCCTACGGCGCCGTGACCTGGGGCCAGTTCTTCATCTACCAGGGCTTCAACGAGCGCGCCGGCTGGATGCATACCTCGGGCGGCGGCGACGTCATCGACGAGTACCTGGAAACCGTGGTCGAACGGGGCGGCAAGTTCTTCTACAAGTACGGCAAGGAGGAGCGCGCGCTGCGCGCCGTGCCGGTCACGCTGCCTTACAAGACCGCCGATGGCAAGCTCGCCAGCCGCGGCGTTACCGTCTATTTCAGCCACCACGGCCCGATCGTGCGCGGCGAGGACGGCAAATGGGTGGCGGTGAAGATGATGGACGAGCCGGTCAAGGCGCTTACCCAGTCGTACACGCGCACCAAGGCGAAGAACTACCGGGCTTTCTACGAGGCGATGCAACTGCGCACGAATTCCTCGAACAACACCGTGTATGCCGACGCCGACGGCAACATCGCCTATTTCCACGGCAATTTCATTCCGAAGCGCGACCCGCGTTTCGACTGGAGCAAACCTGTCGACGGCAGCAACCCGGCCACCGAATGGCAGGGCCTGCATGAGATCAAGGACACGATCACGTTGTTCAACCCGGCCAGTGGCTATATCTCGAACACGAACAACTGGCCGTTCAGCGCCGCGGGCGCGAATAGCCCCAAGCGCAAGGATTATCCGGACTACATGTGGTCGCTGCCGGAGAACGCGCGCGGCGTGCATGCCGAGCGCGTGCTGAAGGGGGCGAAGGACTTCACCATCGACAGCCTGATCGCGGCCTCCTACGACAGTTACCTGACCGCCTTCGAGCCGCTGGTGCCGCAACTGGCGAAGGACTACGATGACTTGCCGGCGAACGATGCACGCAAGGCGGCGCTGGCAAGCCAGGTCGGGGCGCTGCGCGGCTGGGACCTGCGCTTCGCGACAGGCTCGGTGCCGACCTCGCTGGCCGTCTACTGGGGCCAGGAGATGGTCGCCCATGCCGCCCCGAAAGCGCGCGCGGCCGGGGTGCCCTCGGTCGACTACATCACCACCAGCCTGACGCCTGACGAGCGGCTGGCCGCCCTGCAGCGCGCTTCCGACAAGCTGGCGCGGGACTTCGGCACCTGGCAGACCCCATGGGGCGAGATCAACCGCTTCCAGCGCATCAGCGGCGACATCGACCAGCAATATGACGACAGCAAGCCGAGCTATCCGGTGGCCTTCACCTCGGCGCACTGGGGCTCGCTGGCCTCGTTCGGCATGGTGGCCAAGCAAAAGACCAAGCGCATCTACGGCGACCGCGGCAACAGCTTCGTCGCCGCCGTCGAGTTCGGCCCGAAAGTGCGCGCGAAGAGCATCCTGGCCGGCGGCCAGAGCGGCAATCCGGCGTCGCCGCATTTCGCCGACCAGGCCGAGATGTACAGCCGCGGCGAGTTCAAGGACGTGCTGTTCTACAAGGAAGACATCGAGAAAGGTCTGGAGCGCAAATACAGGCCGGGCCAATAAGCGAGGAGAGGCGATGGCGCGCAGCGAAAAGGACAAGATGCTGGCCGGGGAGCCGTATCACCCGGAGGCGCCCGAGCTGCTGGCCGAACTGGCGGCCTGCGCGGGCTGGCTGGCGCGCTACAACGCGGCCCTCGGCAGGCCGGCGGAGTGGAAAGACCTGCTCGGCGAGCGCCTGGGTACGGTGGGCGAGGGCGCCATCGTGCGCCCGCCCTTCCATTGCGACTACGGCTTCCAGATCCACCTCGGCGCCCGGGTCTTCATCAACTACAACTGCGTGATCCTCGACACCGCGCCCGTGACCATCGGCGACGACACCCGCATCGGGCCGGCGGTGCAGATCTATGGCGCCGACCATCCGCGCGATCCCCAGCTGCGCCGCAGCGGCGTCGAAAGCGGCAGGCCGGTGACGATCGGCGCCAACGTCTGGATCGGCGGCGGCGCCATCATCCTGCCGGGCGTGCGCATCGGCGACGATGCGATCGTCGGCGCCGGCAGCGTCGTTACCCACGACGTGCCGACCGGCGCGACGGTGGCCGGCAATCCCGCGCGTATCATTGCTCACGGGCAGGAGGACTGAGGCAGGTCTAAACTTTGCTCAGCAACCTGCCGCACAACTGAGCAATATCAAACTGTCACAATAACAACGTTATTTGGATTGCCACGACTGCTGGGATGCGTTGTACTGGGCGCGGCAGAGCGCCAACCCTCTCATCCTTCGCAAGGAGCGCAACCATGAAACGCCACCCCTTTCCCCTGAAAAGCCTCGCCGCCGCCGTGTTGCTGTGCGTGGCATCGGGTGCCCAGGCCCAGATCGACGTCTACACCGACCGCACCGCCTTCCTGGCGGCCGTCGGCGGCTACGGCGTCGACACCTACGACGACCTGGCTGTCCAGCTCTACGATAGCCCATTCGCACGCAGCGCCGGCAGCTATGGCTACACCGCGTCGGCGGAAAGCGGGCTCTACGGCGCCGGCAGCGGCGGCGACGGCTGGCTGACGCCGAACGTCGACAACGAAGCCATCACCTTCTCGAATTTCGCTCCCGGCATCGTCGGTTTCGGCGGCTATTTCTTTGGCTCCGACATCAACGGCGCCTTCGTGCCGAACGGAACCCTGCAGTTCACGGCGATGGACGGCAGCACCCTGAACTACACCCTGACCGGCGCGACCACCACCAGCTTCGTCGGTTTCGTGTCGAGCTCGCCGCTGGCCTCGGTCAGCCTGATCTCGGGCGGCGACTACTGGGCCACCGCCAACGACGTGACGCTGGCCATGCCCATCCCGGAACCGGAGACCTACGCCATGATGATGCTCGGCCTGGGCCTGGTCGGCTGGATGCGCCGGCGCCGCGGCTGAGCGTCGCATCCGCGGAAAGATCGACGGGCCGACCGTCCATGCCGTGGCGCCACGCGCCGCGGCATGGCGCGCTTGCCCTTACTTTCTTCGCCCTGGACCGCTGGCGCCGCTACATGCCCCCTTGCTATAATTGCCGCCACTTCAAAATCCGGGCATGCAGGCAGGGCTGTGGCTAAACTCTATTTCAGGTATTCGGCGATGAACGCCGGCAAATCGACGGCGCTGCTGCAGGTGGCTCACAACTATGAGGAGCAGGGCCAGCAGGTCGCGCTCTACACCGCCGCGATCGACGACCGCTACGGCGTCGGCCTGATCACCTCGCGCCTGGGGCCGCAGCGCCAGGTCGACGTGTTCGACAAGAATACTGACTTCCTCGCCGAAGCACCCCGCGTGGGCTGCGTGCTGGTCGACGAAGCCCAGTTCCTCAGCACCGCCCAGGTGCAGCAACTGCACCAGCTGGCCCAGGTGCGCGGCGTGCCGGTGATCTGCTACGGGCTGCGCAGCGATTTCCGCGGCGAGCCTTTCCCGGGTTCGGCCTACCTGCTGGCGCTGGCCGACGACATCGAGGAAATCAAGAACATCTGCACCTGCGGCAAGAAGGCGACGATGAACATCCGCGTCGACGAAGCGGGGCGCCGCATCAAGGAAGGCGAGCAGGTCAGCATCGGCGGCAACGAAAGCTACCGCCAGGCTTGCGGCCGCTGCTTCTACGCCGGCTGAGAAGACATACTCCATGAGCCTGCTGCCCGCGTGCGCCGCGGTCGCGCCGGCCTTCCTGTGCAGCCAGGGCGACATCCTGCTCTACCTGGTGCCCTCGCTGGCGTTGGCCTTCCTGTTCTGGATGCTCTCCAGCGCCCATCCGGGCTTTTTCGTGCTCACCGCGGCCGGCACGTTGTGCCATGAACTGGCCCACTTCGGCGTCGGCCTGCTGACCAACGCCGAGCCGGTGGGCCTGAACCTGATCCCGCGCCGCAAGGGGCGCATCTGGGAACTCGGCTCGGTCACCTTCGCCAACCTGCGCTGGTACAACGCCGCCCCGGCCGCGCTCGCGCCCTTGCTGGTGCTGCTGGTGCCGCTGACGGTGGCCGCCTGGCGCACCCGGCCCGGCTGGCACTTCGAACCGCTGGACCTGCTGCTGGCGGTGTTCCTCGCGCCGCAATTCCTCTCGTTCTGGCCGTCGCCGGTGGATTGGCGCCTGGCCGCACGCTCCTGGCCCTGGCTGCTGGTGCTGGCGTTCGGCGCCGCCGTGTACGCCTGGCAGGCGGGAATGTTCAGTATCTGAGCTTGTCGTCCTCGCACTGGACAAGCTGGCCAGCACCGCTTAAGCCAACCTTAAACATGCTGTGCCTGTTCTCGCCCGGCTCTGCATCCTTGCGCTATCCTGTAGAATGGTCTGTACGCCCCGGATACCGGCGGTACCCGCGTGCGTCGCGGCAGACACCACAGTACACGTTCGGAGAACGCATAAATGAAGAAGCAGATGTTGATGATTGCGCTGGCTTTCGCCATGTCCACGCATGCGGTGACCGCACAGCCGGAGAAAGTCGCCTCCACCCAGATGAAGCCGGTCGCGGCCCAGACCCAGGCCGCGCTCTGGGCCTCGCGCGTGCTGGCGCGCTACCACTACAAGGCGATGCCGCTGGACGACGCGATGTCGGAGAAAATCTTCGACAACTACTTCGAGTCCCTCGACAGCGAGAAGCTGTACTTCACGCAGGCCGACATCGACCGCTTCGCGCCGCTGCGCACCAAGTTCGACGACGCGATCAACAACGAGGACCTGACGGGCGCGTTCCAGATCTACAACCTGTACCAGCAGCGTTTCAATGACCGCATGGCCTATGCGCGCAACCTGCTCAAGACCAAGTTCGATTTCACGGTCGACGAGACCCTGCAGCTGGACCGCGAAAAGGCGCCCTGGGCCAAGAACGAGGACGAAGTGCGCGACCTCTGGCGCAAGCGCGTGAAGAACGACTGGCTGCGTCTGAAGCTGGCCGGCAAGGACGAGAAGGCGATCCGCGAGACGCTCGACAAGCGCTACGCGGGCTATGTCTCGCGCCTGCAGAAGCTGAACAACGAAGACGTGTTCCAGATGTTCATGAACGCGTACGCCACCGCGATCGAGCCGCACACCAACTACCTCGGCCCGCGCTCGGCCGACAACTTCGACATCGCCATGCGCCTGTCGCTGGAAGGCATCGGCGCCGTGCTGCAGACGCGCGACGACTACACCATCATCCGCGAGATCGTGCCGGGCAGCCCGGCCGACAAGTCGGGCAAGCTGAAGGTCGGCGATCGCGTGGTCGGCGTGGCCCAGGGCAATGGCCCGTTCACCGACGTGCTCGGCTGGCGCATCGACGACGTGGTGCAACTGATTCGCGGCGAAAAGGGCTCGACCGTCCGCCTGGACGTGATCCCCGGCGACGGCGGCGTCGACGCCAAGCACGTCACCGTCTCGATGGTGCGCAAGAAGATCAGCATGGAAGAGCAGGCCGCGAAGAAATCGATCATCGAGGTCAAGGACAACGGCGTCACGCGCCGCATCGGCGTGATTTCGCTGCCGACCTTCTACCAGGACTTCGAGGCGCGCCGCAAGGGCGACAAGGACTTCAAGAGCGCCACCCGCGACGTCGAGCGCATCCTGGGCGAACTGAAGAAGGACCGCGTCGACAACGTGCTGATCGACCTGCGCAACAACGGCGGCGGCTCGCTGGTCGAGGCGGTCGAGCTGACCGGCCTGTTCATCGACAAGGGGCCGGTGGTGCAGCAGCGCACCGCGGAAGGCCGCGTCGAAGTCGAGTCCGACACCAAGCCGGGCCTGGCCTGGGACGGCCCGATGGGCGTCCTGATCAACCGCGGCTCGGCCTCGGCATCGGAGATCTTCGCCGCCGCGATCCAGGATTACGGCCGCGGCCTCGTGATCGGCGAACCGAGCTTCGGCAAGGGCACGGTGCAGACCCTGCTCGACCTGGACCGCTTCTCGCAGTCCGAGAAAGTGCGTTATGGCGAGCTGAAGATGACGATCGCCCAGTTCTTCCGCATCAACGGCGGCACCACCCAGCTGCGCGGCGTCACGCCCGACATCAAGCTGCCGGTGCTGTCGGATGCCGACAATTTCGGCGAGTCCTCCTTCGGCAATGCGTTGCCTTGGGTCTCGATCAAGCCGGCCACCTACGTCCCGCTGGGGAACCTGAAGGAACTGGTCGAGCCGCTGCAGAAGCGCCACGAAGCCCGTATCGCCAAGGACAAGGACTTCATCGACCTGCGCGAGGACATCGCCGAGGTCATGCGGATTCGCAAGGAAAATGCGATCTCGCTGAACGAGGCGGTGCGCCGCAAGGAACGCGATGCCCAGGACGCCCGCGCCAAGGCACGCGAGGCGCGCCTGGCCGGCGGCAAGGATACGAATGCGGACGAGCCGGCGGCCGCACCGGGCGGCAAGGAAGCGCGCAGCAAGGTGCCGGTCCCGACCAAGCCGGTGAAGACCGTGGTGGCCTCGCGCAACAGCCCGCAGCAGGACGATGGCCTGCAGGCGGACGAGCGCGCGCTGTCGGCCGAGCTGGCTGCCGAGAAGGCCGCCAAGGATGCCAAGGACGTGCTGTTGCAGGAAGCCGCCCACATCCTGGCCGACGAGGCGGGCATGCTCAAGACCGACACCCGCATGGCCTCGCGCGTGATGCCTTACATGGGGGCGGCCAAGCCCTGAGCACCCGCGCTGGCGGCAATCTGAACACCTCTGCCAGCGCCGTTTCAGAAAGAGGGTTCACGAAGAGAGCTTCCAATCGGAAGCTCTTTTTTTGCTCGGATATCGCCGCCTGCGGAAAGGGGAGGCCGGGTGGACGTTTTTGCGTCCTGACAACTGTGTCTTGCGCCAGGCCAAAATGTGCGCTATCGAACATTCCAAAAGGAAAGAAATTCCTTTAGGAAAGCTTCTTGTAGGAAGCTTTATTTCCGTTTGGAATTGAATTCAATTGGAACAAGCCTTTTTTATGGTTGTGGTAGCATGAACTTGCTGTTGACATATTTATCACAGTTAAGCCACTCTCATTAAGAAGGAGCAATCATGTCAGTACGTCACCTCGTCATTGCCGCCCTGCTCGTCACCGCTGGTGCAGCACAAGCACAAACCGCCCGCATCCATCCGGGCACCCTGACCGGCTGGGCTGTCACCGGCGTCGCCGGCGTTGCCGCATCGAGCAGCACCGCTGGACCGGGCAACGCTGTGCAGGCTCCGGCTCCGGCCGTGATCCCGCCGGTCGCCGCTACCCCGGGCGCAACCGCACCGGAAGCTGCCGAAGTTCCTGAGCCGTCGAGCATTGCTCTGCTGCTCGCTGGCGCAATGGGCGTTGGCGCACTGCGTCGCCGTCGCGCGAAGTAATACGGCGTTCTTCCCTCGGGGTGGCATGGCCTGAACGGCCTGCCACCCCTTTTTATTGGCGCTGTCACCGTTACCTGTTGGGTTATCTGAACTGTGGAGCCGCGGCGCGGTCTGAGCATGTATCCGGACTGGCGACGAGGCGACGATGCAGGCGGTAAAGTTCAAGCGGTGGATCGACGGCGTGCGCCTGCTGAGCGAGGGCCAGCGCCGGCAGTTATTGGCGCGCCTGCGCCCCGCGCTCGGCCTCGACCGGCTGCGCGCAGTGATCGAGGCGCCGACACGGTCCCGCCTCGCCTGCCCGGGCTGCGGCGGCGAGCGGCATCACAAGCATGGCCGCGACCGCGGCCTGCAACGCTATCGCTGTTGCGCCTGTGGCAAGACCTTCAGCGCCCTGACGGGAACGCCGCTGGCCCGCCTGCGCCACCGCAGCCTGTGGCTCGATTACCTGGAACGCATGCTCGACGCGCAATCGGTGCGCGCCTCCGCGTCGACCCTTGGCGTCCACCGCAATACCAGTTTCCGCTGGCGCCACCGCTTCCTCGCCTGGGCCAGGCACGATCGGCCGACACTGCTGTCCGGCATCGCCGAGGCCGACGAAATGTTCCTGCTCGAATCGCAGAAAGGGTCGCGTACGCTGGACCGCCCGGCCAGGAAGCGTGGCGGCGTGGCCGGCCGGCGCGGGATCAGCCGCGAGCACGACTGCATCCTCGTCGCGC
>DNCF01000321.1:10965-12665 GCA_003484545.1 Massilia sp.
ACGACTGCATCCTCGTCGCGCGCGACCGCTCCGGCGCCACCGTCGACTTCGTGACCGGGCGCGGCGCCCTCACCGCCGTGCAATTGCGCGAGCACCTGCTGCCCGCGCTCGAGCGCGACGTGCTGCTCGTGAGCGATAGTCATCCCGCCTACCGCGCCTTCGCGCGCGACGCCGGGCTGTCGCACGCCTTTGTCAACCTGCGCGCCGGCGAGCGGGTACGCGGCGCGGTCCACGTGCAGAACGTGAACGGCTACCACCGGCGTTTCCGGCAATGGCTGGCGCGCTTCAACGGCGTCGCCTCGCGCTACCTGCTGCACTACCTCGGCTGGCGCTGGGCGCTCGATGGCAGGCGCATCGATTCGCCGGAACGCTTCCTCCGAGCGGCGCTGGGCATCTTCAACAGCTAACAGTGACAGCGCCTTTTTATTTGCTAAGTAAGCAAAGTTTTCGGGTACAATCCTTGTGAACGGTCGTGCTTTTTTGGGCGAGCCGCGCGACGATAACAAGGAGACAGCATGGACCTGAACTATACGGACAAAGACCTGGCCTTCCGCGACGAAGTGCGGGCCTTCCTGGCGGCGAACCTGCCGCCGGACCTGCAGCACAAGGTGCGCAGCCACCTGCGCCTGAGCAAGGAAGACAGCGTGCGCTGGCACAAGATCCTGGCCGCCAAGGGCTGGGTGGCGCCGGGCTGGCCGGTCGAGTTCGGCGGCCCCGGCTGGACGCCGGTGCAGCGCCACATCTTCGACGAAGAGTGCGCCCTGGCCGGCACGCCGCAGATCATGCCTTTCGGCGTGAACATGGTGGCGCCTGTGATCATGGCCTTCGGCAGCCCCGAACAGAAAGCCTATTATTTGCCGCGCATCCTGTCCTGCGAGGACTGGTGGTGCCAGGGCTATTCCGAGCCCGGCGCCGGCTCCGACCTGGCCTCGCTGAAGACCACGGCCGTCCGTGGCCGGGACGAGGAGGGCGACCACTACATCGTCAACGGCCAGAAGACCTGGACCACGCTGGCCCAGCACGCCGACATGATCTTCTGCCTGGTGCGCACCGACACCGGCGTGCGCAAGCAGGAGGGCATTTCGTTCCTCCTGATCGACATGCACAGCCCGGGCATCACGGTGCGCCCCATCATCATGCTCGACGAAGACCACGAAGTGAACGAAGTCTTCTTCGACAACGTCCGGGTGCCGGCGGCGAACCTCGTCGGCCAGGAAAACCGCGGCTGGACCTACGCCAAATACCTGCTCGGCCACGAGCGTACCGGCATCGCCGCGGTCGGGCGCTCGAAGCGCGAACTGGCCTTCCTGAAGGGACTGGCGCAGCGCGAACACAAGAACGGCAGGCCGCTGATCGAGGACCCGCTGTTCGCCGCGAAACTGGCGAGCCTCGAGATCGAACTGATGGCGCTGGAGATGACGGTGCTGCGCGTGCTGGCCAAGGCCGACAAGGCGCCGGGGCCGGAAGCCTCGGTGCTGAAGGTGCGCGGCACCGACATCCAGCAGGCG
Source organism: Massilia sp. (assembly GCA_003484545.1). Taxonomy (GTDB): domain Bacteria; phylum Pseudomonadota; class Gammaproteobacteria; order Burkholderiales; family Burkholderiaceae_D; genus Telluria. The sequence continues at coordinate 12,474 of DNCF01000321.1, forward strand.
CTGACCGAACTGATGGTCGAGGCGGTGGGGCCGATGGCGCTGCCCTTCGACCCGGCCTACCTCGAAGGCGCGAGCGAGCACAGCGTGTTCGACGACGACGATGCGGCGCCGCTGGCTTCGTACTACTTCAACTATCGCAAGACCTCCATCTACGGTGGCTCGAACGAGATTCAACGCAACATCATCACCCAG
>DNCF01000320.1 GCA_003484545.1 Massilia sp.
CCGTCAGGGCGTTGGTCAGCGTCGACTTGCCGACGCCCGAGGAGCCCAGCAGCACCAGCGTCTCGCCCGCCCCCAGCCAGGGCGCCAGCATGCCGCCGCCGCCCTGCCCGGCCGGATGCAGCGCCACCACCGGGACGTCGGCCGGAATCCGCTGGCGCAAGCGTGCGATCTTGTCCGCGGCGTCGGCGCCGATGTCCTCCTTGGTCAGCACCATCACCGGCGCCACCCCGCAGGCGCGCACCAGCGCGATATAGCGTTCCATGCGGCGCGGGTTGAAGTCTTTGTCGAGCCCCATCAGCAGGAGCGCCGTATCGACGTTGCTCGCCAGGACCTGGCGGCCCGCGGGCGTGCGGCGCGCCAGCCTGGTAAAGGGTTCGAGGATGGTAGCGATCCAGTGCTCGCCGCCGCTATCCGTGACAAGCACCCAGTCGCCGACGACGGCAGGCTCGGAAGAGCGAAGATGGCGCGCGCTGAACCTTGTGTGGCCATCGGTCAGGGTCATCCAGTCGCGCTGGACGGCGGTGACGCGGGCCAGGCGCTGTCCCGGCGGGCTGGACGCGAGTTGTGAAACGAAATGCTGCTTGAATCCGATCCCCTGCAGGGCCGGGAAGTCGATGTCGATCATGACGAGTTTTTCCAGTTCGATGAGCGCAACAGGCGTGCGCAGGCGGCCGCGCATCGAGGGCGCAGCGTGTCGAAGAACGGAAGGTCGGCGCTAACGCGCCCGCGACATCGTCGTGATGGACGAACTGTGATGAACGGGGTGCGTCAGGCGGCCGACCGGAGGACGGTATCAGGCTGGTTCATGCGTCGTCTCCCGGGGTCGTGTGAATGGACCTTCATTCTGTGCTCGTATTGCCAGAAGGTCAAGGGCTGGTCCGCCTTTCCCCATCGCGGCGTTTTTCGTTGCCGAGCGTCCCATTCGATGTCAGCATGCATGCTCGACAACGACCCCGCCCACGCATGGACACCCAGCTCTGGCTGATCTGTTTCCTGACCTTCGTCATCCACCTGATCGGCACCCTGGCCTATTCGGTCCGCATCGCCGGCGTCCGGACCCGGCGCATCGCCGTCTCCTTTGCCCTGTTCAGCATCCTGGTGCTGGTCTCGCGCACCTCGAACTCCTTTCTTGGCCCGTTTCTCGCCAAGCGCGTGGAATCGAACCTGGCCGGCACGGTCAGCACCGACCTGCTGGCCGACTTCCGCTGGCTGCTGATCTCCGCCTCGCTGGCAACCGTCGCCGGCGCCCTCCTCATCCCGACTTTCCAGCGCGTCTTCTGCCGCGCCGTCGAGCACTTCCAGGTCCACCGCTCGGTGCCGAAGCTGATCCTGCACGGTTTCTTCAAGGGCGGCCTGTCCTTCGTGAAGGATGCCGCCACGCTCCCGGCAGCCGCGCACGTGGGCAATCTGCGCAGCACGCGCAGCGTGTCCTGGTCGATTACCCTGCTCAACGTCGGGGCCAGCGCGCTCTGGACCGTGGGCGTGTTCGCCGCCTTGTATGCCGGCGCGCTGGACCCGGCGGTGCGCGTGACCTCGAGCACGCTGTCGTCCATCATCAACGGCGGCGCAACGATCATGATGGCCGTGTTCATCGACCCGCACCTGTCGGGCATGACCGACGACGTCGTCGAAGGACGGCTCAGCGAGGGGGAGTTTCGTGGGGCCATCGTCTGGCTGGTCGGCAGCCGGCTCGCCGGGACCCTGCTGGCGCAGCTCCTGTTCGTGCCGTCGGCGCTCCTGATCGTCTTCGTCGCCCAGGCGCTGTAGTACGCGTGTGCGCGCAGCGTTGAACTGCCAACAGAAGACCTGCGGCGATAGCGCTAGACTCCGATACAAGCCATATCGCAGGGGAAGCACATGCAGCGTTACAAGAACCGCAGCGGCGAATCCGGCGTGGTCGCCTATGACATCGCCGAGCGCTCGATCACGGTCGAGTTCAGGGATGGCGACCGCTACCTCTACACCGACCAGAGCGCCGGCGCCGACAACATTACCGAGATGCAGCGCCTGGCAACGCTGGGCAGCGGCCTGTCGACCTACATCAGCCAGGTGGTGCGCGACCGCTATGCGCGCAAGCTGAACTAGCGCACATAGCGGCCGTTCGATCAGGCGCCGAACGCGCCGTCGATCGTGTGCATCGCGCCGGTGACGAAACCGGCTTCGGGTCCCGCCAGCCAGGCCACCATGGCCGCGACCTCTTCCGGCCGGCCGTGGCGCTTGAGCGCCATGAAACCATGCAGCAGATCCTTCATCGGGCCATCGGCCGGGTTGGCGTCGGTGTCGATCGGGCCGGGCTGGACGACGTTCACCGTGATCTCGCGCGGCCCGAAATCGCGCGCCAGGCCGCGCGCCATGCCCTGCAGCGCGGACTTGCTCATGGCGTAAGCCGCCATGCCCGGCACCGGCATGCGGTCGCCGTTCACCGAACCGATCACGATGATGCGTCCACCGCGCGGCATGTTGCGCGCCGCCTCGACCGAGGCGTGATAAGGCGCATGCACGTTGATCCGCAACAGGCGGTCGACCGCGTCCGGATCGAGCTCGAGCGCGTCGCCGAACACGCCGATCCCGGCATTTACCACCAGCACATCGAGCTGGCCGCTGTTGCGCACGACCTCGATCACCGCATTCCGGTCCGCGCTGTCCGCGTAGACGGCCGTACTCCCGGTCTCGGCGGCCAGGGCGAGCGCCGCCGCCTCCGAGCCGGCATAGGTAAAGGTGACGCGGGCGCCGTCCGCCGCGAAACGGCGTACGATCGCCGCCCCGATGCCGCGGCTTCCACCCAGTACCAGGACCGATTTTTCATTAAAAACAGACATGTGCGCCTCTATGCAATTAATTTAGGAGTCGCTACAATAATCGATCCACAGCCAGTGTCAAGCAATTTATATAGTAATGACTACAAAAATCATCCGATCCCGTGGCCGGCCGCGGCAATTCGACCCCGCCCAGGCGACCGAAGTCGCACAGCAGCTGTTTCATGCGCGCGGCTACGATGACGTGAGCGTGGCGGACATGACCGATGCCCTGGGCATCAAGACGCCCAGCTTCTATGCGGCCTTCGGCAGCAAGGCGGGTTTGTACAAGCGCGTCATCGAGCGTTACGGCAGCAACGGCGCCATCCCGCTCGGCGCGCTCCTGCGCGACGACCGTCCGGTTGCCGCCTGCCTCACGGACGTGCTCGAGGCGGCCGCCCGCCTCTACTCGGACGATCCGGCCGCGACCGGCTGCATCGTCCTCGAAGGCTGCCGCAGCAACGACGAGGAAGCGCGCGCGGCGGCGCGCGCGGCCCACCTGGCTGCCGAACAGGCGATCCATGACTACATCGCCAGGCGCCACCCGGAACAGGCGCAGGAGGTGACGGCCTATGTCAGCACGGTGATGAATGGCCTGTCCGCAAAGGCCAGGATGGGGCAGAGCCAGGAAAGCCTCCTCTCCAGCGCCCGCCTTGCCGGCCTCGCCCTGGCGCAGGTGCTGCCGGCTTGAACCCTGCGCCGGCCGGCGTGGCTCGACCAACCGGCAGGCGTCCGCCGCCTCCCGCGCAGGGCGGCTACACTAGCCGGCTGATCCGCCCTATCGAGAAAGCCCAGCAAGTGAACACGACCACCCTCCCCGACCGCGCCTACGCCGCCTTCCTGTTCGACATGGACGGCACCCTGCTCACCTCGATCCGCTCCGCCGAACGCGTCTGGAGCGCCTGGGCAACGCGCCACGGCCTCGACGTCGAGACATTCCTGCCGACCCTGCACGGCAAGCGCACCCACGACACCATCCGCCAGCTCGGCCTGCCCGGCGTCGATCCGATCGCGGAAGCCGCCTGGATCACGGCGGCCGAGATCGAGGACGTGGCCGACATCGAGGCCATCGAGGGCGCGTCCGCCTTTATCGCCAGCCTGCCGCC
>DNCF01000021.1 GCA_003484545.1 Massilia sp.
GAGCCGCTGCACCCGCGCCGCGGCACGGCGGGCGAGGGCGAGCTGGCCAAGCCGATGGCGCTGGCCGCTTCCTCGCCGTCCACCTGATTCCAGGCATTTCCCCTCCCGTTCCGGCCTCCTTGCCGGACCGATGCGTCAGCGCGGGCTTCCCCTGCCCACGAGCGCGGCGTGCTTTCCCGAGTCCCGCGGTGCACACAGCGGCTGCGCGACAAGGCGCCGGGTTTTGGCTTACCATAACGTCAATTCCTGACCTGACCCTTCACTCCCATGACAAGCAAAACTGTTAGCGTCGTCCTGTCGGCCCTGCTGGTTGCCTCTGCCGGTCTGTCCCTGCCTGGCGCAGCCCACGCCGCCGCCCCCGTCCCGGCCCCGGTCGTGACCGGCCTGCCCGATTTCACCGACCTGATCGACAAGGCCGGACCGGCGGTGGTCAATATCCGCACCACCGAGCGCGTGCGCCTGGGGCAGGGCGGTCCCGGCGAGGAAGAGATGCAGGAATTCCTGCGCCGCTTCTTCGGCCAGCCGATCCCGCGCCGCCGCGCGCCGCAGCAGGGCCAGGAGGAAGAGGTCGAACGCGGAGTCGGTTCCGGCTTCATCATCTCGGACGACGGTTACGTGCTGACCAATGCCCACGTGGTCGAAGGCGCCGACGAAGTCACCGTCACCCTGACCGACCGTCGCGAATTCAAGGCCAAGGTGCTGGGCGCCGACCGCCGCTCCGACGTCGCGCTGCTGAAGGTGGGCGCCACCAACCTGCCTTACCTGCGCACCGGCGACTCGAGCAAGATCCGCGTCGGCGAATGGGTGATCGCGATCGGTTCCCCCTTCAACCTCGACAACACCGTGACCGCCGGCATCATCTCGGCCAAGTCGCGCGACACCGGCGATTTCCTGCCGCTGATCCAGAGCGACGTCGCGGTCAACCCGGGCAACTCGGGCGGTCCCCTGATCAACATGCGCGGCGAAGTCATCGGCATCAATTCGCAGATCGCCACGCTCTCCGGCGCCTACAACGGCATCTCGTTCGCGGTGCCGATCGACGAAGTGATGCGCGTCGCCGACCAGCTCAAGAAAACCGGCCGCGTCACGCGCGGGCGCCTGGGCGTGCAGATCAGCGAAGTCACGAAGGACGTGGCCGAGTCGCTCGGCCTGGGCAAGGCGCGCGGCGCCGAGGTCTCGATGGTCGAGCCGGGCGGCCCGGCCGAGAAGGGCGGCATCAAGGTCGGCGACATCATCCTGCGCTACAACGGCCAGCCGATCGAGACCACGCGCGACCTGCCGCGCCTGGTGGGCGCCAGCAAGGTCGGCACCAAGGCCACCGTCACCGTCTGGCGCCGCGGCGCCCAGCTCGACGTGCCGGTCACCATCGTCGAGCTGGAAGACGAGAAGGCGGCCGCCAACAAGCCGCAGTCGAACAAGCCCGCCCCGGGGCCCGCGCCGAACGCGCTCGGCCTGCACGTGTCGAACCTGACGCCGGAGCAGCGCCGCGAACTGCGCATCGAAGGCGGCGTGCTGGTCGACTCGAGCGAGGGCAGGGCGGCCATGGCCGGTGTGCGCGCCGGCGACCTGATCTTGCAGATGAACAACGTCGAGATCAAGGACGCGGCCCAGTTCAACGCCCTGGCCGGCAAGCTCGATCCGAAGAAGAGCGTGGCGGTGCTGGTGCGGCGCGAGAACATCACGCAATACCTCGTCATCAAGCCGGCGGCTGCCAAGTGATTCCGCTGTGATTCCTTTCACTCTCTACTCGCGCAGCTGGTGCCATCTGTGCGAGGACATGCTGGCGGCACTGCGCAAGCTGGAAACGTCCGGGCGGCCATTCGAGATCGAAGTCATCGATGTCGATGCCGACCCGGCGCTCGTCGAGCGCTTCGACGAGCTGGTGCCGGTGCTGTACGGCGACCTGGCCGAGCCTGAGCTGTGTCACTACTTCCTCGACGACGCTGCGGTGCGGCGTTACCTGGCGCGCTACCAGCCGCTGGCGCTGGGGGCGTGAGGTAGGCACGCGTTCAGGTGCTCTGTGCAAGTTCACGCAGCCGCGCCCACCCTACGCTTGGCGCTGCCGACTCCGCTCCAGGCTTTGTCCTCCCGGCCAATTAGATCCCTTTCCCTCAGAAACCGGGCTTTCTACCCTGAAATCCGGTAAAATGCCCCGTTTGGAAAAGCTTCTGTCGACTGCACATCAGCTTCTCACGTTGCGATAAGAGCGACTGACAAAATCCTCATGGCTGCGTTGCATCGTCTCGCCGTACACGCGTACTGTCTTCGCCGCTGCGCCTTGCCCTGAGGCTTTTGTCAGTCGCTCCATGGCGCTCGCCTGGGGACGGACCAGTCCGCATGGGGCGCTTTTTTTGTATTGCGCTGGCATCTGCGGCGCCGGTCGCCGCCTGGCCGCCTGCCTCGCCTTTTTTGGTTTTGAGCATTGTTAATGAACAACATACGTAACTTCTCCATCATCGCCCACATCGACCACGGCAAATCGACGCTGGCCGACCGCATCATCCAGTTGTGCGGTGGCCTGTCGGACCGCGAAATGGACGCGCAGGTGCTCGACTCGATGGACCTGGAGCGCGAGCGCGGCATTACCATCAAGGCGCAGACCGCTGCCCTGCAGTACAAGGCGCGCGACGGCCAGACCTACAACCTGAACCTGATCGATACCCCGGGCCACGTCGACTTCAGCTATGAAGTCTCGCGCTCGCTGTCGGCCTGCGAAGGCGCGCTGCTGGTGGTCGACGCGTCCCAGGGCGTGGAAGCCCAGACCGTCGCCAACTGCTACACCGCGCTCGACCTGGGCGTGGAAGTGGTGCCGATCCTGAACAAGATCGACCTGCCGCACGCCGACCCGGACAACGCCAAGAAGGAAATCGAGGACGTGATCGGCATCGACGCCTCGGAAGCGACGACCTGCTCGGCCAAGACCGGCCTGGGCGTGGAAGACGTGCTGGAAGACCTGATCAAGCGCGTGCCGCCGCCCAAGGGCGACCCGGATGCGCCGCTGCAGGCCCTGATCGTCGACTCCTGGTACGACCCGTATGTCGGCGTCGTGATGCTGGTGCGCGTGGTGAACGGCACCCTGCGTCCGAAGGACAAGATCCTGCTGATGGCGACCGGCTCCCAGCAGCTGGTCGAGAACATCGGCATCTTCACGCCGCGCTCGGTCTCGCTGCCGGAACTGTCGGCGGGCCAGGTGGGCTTCATCATCGCCGGCATCAAGGAACTGACCGCCGCCAAGGTGGGCGACACCGTGACCCTGGCCAACAAGCCGGCCCCTAGCCCGCTGCCGGGCTTCAAGGAAGTCCAGCCGCAGGTGTTCGCCGGCCTGTTCCCGGTCGAGGCCAACCAGTACGACGCCCTGCGCGACTCGCTGGAAAAGCTGAAGCTGAACGACGCCGCCCTGATGTACGAGCCGGAAGTGTCGCAGGCGCTGGGCTTCGGCTTCCGCTGCGGCTTCCTGGGTCTGCTGCACATGGAAATCGTGCAGGAACGCCTGGAGCGCGAATTCGACATGGACCTGATCACGACGGCGCCGACCGTGGTGTACGAGGTCGAGATGCGCGACGGCACCATGATCCGCGTGGACAACCCGTCGAAGATGCCGGAACCGTCGAAGATCAACGAGATCCGCGAGCCGATCGTCACCGTGAATCTCTACATGCCGCAGGAATACGTCGGCTCGGTGATGACCCTGTGTAACAGCAAGCGCGGCGTCCAGATGGACATGGCCTACCACGGCCGCCAGGTCAAGCTGGTCTACGAGATCCCGATGGCCGAGATCGTGCTCGACTTCTTCGACCGCCTGAAGTCGACCTCGCGCGGCTATGCCTCGATGGACTACGAGTTCAAGGAAAACCGCGCCGCCGACGTGGTCAAGGTCGACATGCTGATCAACAGCGAGAAGGTCGACGCGCTGGCGATCATCGTGCACCGTGCCAACGCGCCTTACCGCGGGCGCCAGGTGGCCGCGAAAATGCGCGAACTGATCCCGCGCCAGATGTTCGACGTGGCGATCCAGGCCGCGATCGGCGCGACCATCATCTCGCGCGAGAACGTCAAGGCGATGCGCAAGAACGTCCTGGCCAAGTGCTACGGCGGCGACATCAGCCGCAAGAAGAAACTGCTTGAGAAACAAAAAGCTGGTAAGAAACGCATGAAACAGGTCGGCTCGGTGGAGATTCCACAGGAAGCCTTCCTCGCCATCCTTCAAGTGGAAGATAAATGAACCTGCAACCGATCCTGGGGAATTTCGCGCTCATCCTGTTCGTGCTCATGGTGGTCACGGGCATCATCTGGTGCCTGGACACCTTCGTCCTTGCCAAGAAGCGCCGCGCCGCGGCCGACGCCGCCCTGGCCGAGTACGACGCCCGCAACGCCAAGCTGCAGGCGGAAGGCATTAAGGTCGACAGCAACGGCAACCGCGCCGCGATCGAGCAGGCGCACCTGCGCCAGCCGACCTGGGTCGAGTACTCGGGCAGCTTCTTCCCGGTGATCGCCCTGGTGTTCATCCTGCGTTCCTTCCTGTGGGAGCCGTTCAAGATCCCGTCGAGCTCGATGGTGCCGACCCTGCTGGTGGGCGACCTGATCCTGGTGAACAAGTACACTTATGGCATCCGGCTGCCGATCATCAACAAGAAGATCATCGAGCTGAACGACCCGCAGCGCGGCGACGTCATGGTGTTCAAGTACCCGAAGGACATGAGCCAGGACTACATCAAGCGCGTCATTGGCGTGCCCGGTGATAAAATCACCTACGAGAACAAGCGCCTGACGGTGAACGGCAAGCCGGTGGAGTACACCCCGCTGGACGACTATCTCGACGACGAGCGGCCGGTCTACCACAAGCAGTTCATCGAAAAGCTGCCGGGCAGCGAGCACCGTATCCTGAACACCGATCCGGCACGCTCGTTCAACCTGGAGAACGTGGAGAACTTCCCGCAGCGCGAGGCCTGCGACTATTCGTACGACAAATTTACCTGTATCGTACCGGAAGGCAACTACTTCATGATGGGCGACAACCGCGACAACAGCGCGGACAGCCGCTACTGGGGTTTTGTGCCGGACAAGAATATCGTCGGCAAGGCTTTCCTGGTGTGGATGAACTTCGGTGATCCGAAGCGCATCGGCGGCATCAAGTAAGGCCTGCTCATCGCAAGCGTCAGGAGGCAGGATGCAGGACCGGAAATACCTTACTCTGGGCAGGCAAGGGGGCATGTCGCTCACCGGCCTGATCCTGGGACTGGTCGTCGTCGGACTGGTCGCGGTGCTCGCCATTAAGGTGATCCCGTCGTGGCTGGAATACCGCTCGATCAAGGACGGCATCAGCCGTGTGAAGGAAGAGGGCGGCAGCGTGGCCGAGATGCAAAAGGCGTTCGACAAGTTTGCCGACATCAACAACGTCACATCCCTGCGTGGACGTGACCTCATCATCAGCAAGGACGGGGGCGAGCCTGAAATCAGCTTCGCCTACCAGAAACGCATTGCGCTGACCGACAATGCCAGCATCGTGATCGACTACGACGGCACCACCGACCGGAGCGGCGTGGTGGCCGCCAGCGCCGACTGAGCAGGGCCGGGCAGCCTCGGGAATGCGCAGGGAAGGAAGCCGGAATGCCGCCGTGGCGTCGTTCCGGCTTCCGGCTTTTTCTAACACATCCGCCGACCCGTACTACGAAAACAACGACAATGAATCTTCAGTTATTGCAAACTCGCCTAGGTTACACGTTTCGGGACAGTGGCCTGTTGCAGCAGGCCCTGACCCATCGTAGCCACAGCAGCTTGCA
>DNCF01000204.1 GCA_003484545.1 Massilia sp.
GTTCACGCTGCTGCGCCAGTTGCGTCCTTCCGTGCTGCACACCTCTAACTTCGCCTGCGCCGAATACGCGGCGCCGGCCTGGCTGGCGGGCGTGCCGGTGCGGGTACACGCCGAGCACGGGCGCGACGCCAGCGACCCGCAGGGCCTGAACCCAAAGCACAACTTCCTGCGCCGCGCCCTGGTCCCCTTCATCGACCGCTACGTGCCGGTCTCGCACGACCTGCACCGCTGGCTGACGGACGTCGTGCGGATTCCGGCGGCGAAGTCGGAGCTGATCATGAACGGGGTCGACACGGTGCGCTTCGCCCCGAACCTGCCGGCGGCGGCGACGCCGTGGGCGGGTGAGGATGTGTTCGTGATCGGCACCGTCGGCCGCCTGCAGGACGTGAAGGACCAGGCGAGCCTGATCGAGGCCTTTGCCCTGCTGCGCGCGCGCGGCGCCAACGCGCGTGCGCGCCTGGCGGTCGTCGGCGACGGTCCGCTGCGCGACAAGCTGCCGCAGAAGGCGCGCGAGCTCGGCGTGCAGGACCTGGTCTGGTTCCCCGGCGCGCGCAACGACATCCCGGAACTGATGCGCGCCTTCGACGTGTTCGCCCTGTCCTCGATCGCCGAGGGCACGCCGGTCACGCTGCTGGAAGCCATGGCCTGCGGCCTGCCGGTGGTCGCGACGAAAGTCGGCGGCATCCCGGAAGTGGTGCAGGACGGCGTCAACGGCGCCCTGGTCCCGGCCGGCAATCCACCAGCCCTGGCCGCTGCGCTGGAAGCGTATGTAGCGGACCATGCCCGCGTCAGCGAGCATGGCTCTGCGGCTCGTCTCCATATCGAACGCCATTACAGCGTTGCCGCGATGGTCGGCGCCTACACGGCGCTGTACGACCGCCTGAGCAACACCAAGACTAACCCTAGAGGAATTACTGAACCATGTGCGGAATAGTTGGCATGTTTGACCCGCGCGGCACGCGCGCTTTTGACCGCGGCGTCCTCGAACGAATGAACCAGACCCAGTTCCATCGCGGTCCGGTCGAGGGCGACGTCTACCTGGAACCGGGCGTGGGCTTCGGCCACCGCCGCCTGTCCATCATCGACCTGGCCGCCGGCCAGCAGCCCCTGTTCAACGAAGACCACACGGTGGTCACCGTGTTCAACGGCGAGATCTACAACTTCCGCGAACTGACCAAGGAACTGACGGCGCTGGGCCACACCTTCCGCACCCACTCGGACACCGAGACCATCGTGCACGCCTGGGAACAGTGGGGAGAAGACTGCGTCAAGCACCTGCGCGGCATGTTCGCCTTTGCGATCTGGGACCGCAACAAGAAGGTCTTCTTCGTGGCGCGCGACCACATCGGCGTCAAGCCGCTGCACTACGCGTTCCTGCCCGATGGAACGTTTGTCTTCGGTTCGGAGCTGAAGGCCCTGCTGTCCTTCCCGGAACTGCCACGCGTGATCGAGCCGCGCGCCGTCGAGGAATATTTTGCCTACGGCTACGTGCCGGAACCGCGCACCATCTTCAAGGACGCTTTCAAGCTGGAACCCGGCTATTCGCTGACCCTGAAGGCCGGCTCGAATGCCGCGAACGCCAAGCCGCGCCGCTGGTGGGACGTGCCGTTCACGCCGCATGGCGCGATGAGCGAACAGCAGATGGAAGAAGAACTCGTCGTGCGCCTGCGCGAGGCGGTCCACAGCCAGATGGAAGCCGAGGTGCCGCTGGGCGCCTTCCTGTCCGGCGGCGTCGACTCGAGCGCGGTGGTGGCGATGATGGCGGGCCTGTCGAAGGATCCCGTGAACACCTGCTCGATCGCCTTCAACGACCCGGCCTTCGACGAATCGACCTATGCGCGCCAGGTGGCCGAGCAGTACAAGACCAATCACCAGTGCGAGACCGTCGACAAGGACGACTACGGCCTGGTCGACCTGCTGGCCGGCCTGTACGACGAACCGTATGCCGACAGCTCGGCGATCCCGACCTACCGCGTCTGCGAACTGGCGAGGAAGCGCGTGACCGTGGCCCTGTCGGGCGACGGCGGCGACGAGAACTTCGCCGGCTACCGCCGCTACCGCATGGCGATGGGCGAGCAGCAGGTGCGCTCGATGCTGCCCCTGGCCCTGCGCAAGCCGGTGTTCGGCTTCCTGGGTAAAGCCTATCCGAAGGCCGACTGGGCGCCGCGCATCTTCCGCGCCAAGACGACGTTCGAGGCGCTGGCGCGCGACCTGGTCGACGGCTACTTCCACGGCGTCTCGATCCTGGTCGACCGCGTGCGGGACCAGTTGTTCTCGGAAGGCTTCCGCAGCCAGCTGCAGGGCTACCGCGCGGTCGAGGTGATGCGCGGCCACGCCGCCAACGCGCCGACCGACGATCCGCTCTCGATCACGCAATACGTCGACATGAAGACTTACCTGCCGGGCGACATTCTGACCAAGGTCGACCGCGCCAGCATGGCGCACGCGCTGGAAGTGCGCGTGCCGCTGCTGGACCACAAGTTCGTCGAATGGGTCTCGGGCCTGCCGTCGTCGAGCAAGCTGCGCAACGGCGAGGGCAAGCACATCTTCAAGAAGGCGCTCGAGCCCTACCTGTCGCAGGACATCCTGTACCGCAAGAAGATGGGCTTCTCGATCCCGCTCGCCTCCTGGCTGCGCGGTCCGCTGCGCGAAGCGATGAAGGCGGCGGTGCTGAACCCGATGCTGCTCGACACCGGCATCTTCAACCGCAACTACCTGCAGCGCATGGTCGACGAACACCTGGCCGGCACCAAGGACCACAGCACCGCGCTGTGGGCCGTGCTGATGTTCGAAGCCTTCCTGCGCAAGAACGGCGCCACCGGCGCCACCAGTATCAACAGTACCACCAGTGCGGCCAGCCCCCTGATCGCCAGCGCAGCATAACGGAGCATTACATGCGTGTCCTTCACGTCCTCGACCATTCGATTCCGCTGCACAGCGGCTACACCTTCCGTACCGCCTCGATCCTGCGCGAGCAGCGCGCGCTGGGCTGGGAAACCTTCCACGTCACCGGCGCCAAGCACCAGGGCGGCAACGACCTGCTCGAGGAAACCGCCGACGGCCTGCACTTCTACCGCACCCCGAAATCGACCGGCGCGCTGGCGAAAATGCCGGTGCTGAACCAGCTGGAGGTGATCCGCGGCCTGGAAAAGCGCCTGAACGAGATCATCCCGACCATCAAGCCCGACGTCCTGCACGCCCATTCTCCCTGCCTGAACGCGATCGCCGCCCTGCGCGCCGGCCGCAAGTTCGGCATTCCCGTCGTGTACGAGGTGCGCGCCTTCTGGGAAGACGCCGCGGTCGACCACGGCACCAGCACCGAGAACGGCCTGCGCTACAAACTCACGCGCGGCCTGGAAACCTATGCCCTGAAACGCGCCGATGCGGTGACCACCATCTGCGAAGGCCTGCGCGGCGACATCGTCGCGCGCGGCATTCCAGCTTCGAAAGTCACGGTGATCCCGAACGCGGTCGACATCGACAAGTTCGCCGTCGGCGGCCAGGCCGACCTGGAGCTCAAGCGCAAGCTCGGCCTGGAACAGAACCGCCTGATCGGCTTCATCGGCTCGTTCTACGCCTACGAGGGCCTGGACGTGCTGCTGCGCGCGGTGCCGGCCCTGTCGCAGCGCCACCCGGACCTGCGCGTGCTGCTGGTCGGCGGCGGTCCGCAGGACGCCAACCTGCGCCAGCTGGCGAAAGACCTCGGCATCGCCGACAAGGTGGTGTTCACCGGCCGCGTGCCGCACGACCAGGTGCAGAAGTACTACGACCTGCTCGACGTGCTGGTCTATCCGCGCCTGTCGATGCGCCTGACCGACCTGGTCACGCCGCTGAAACCGCTGGAAGCGATGGCGCAAGGGCGCATCCTGGCCGCGTCGAGCGTGGGCGGCCACCGCGAGCTGATCGTCGACGGCAAGACCGGCGTGCTGTTCGCGCCGGACGACCCGGCCTCGCTGGCGGCCAAGGTCGGCGACCTGCTCGACGCGCAGATGCTGTGGCCGGCGCTGCGCTCGGCCGGGCGCGCCTACGTGGAAACCGAGCGCAACTGGCCGGTGAGCGTGTCGCGCTACAAGAACATCTATGGCCAGGTCACCGGATTGAAGGCTGCATGAAGATCCTGACCTTTAGTACCCTGTTCCCGAACAGCGAAAAACCCGGCCACGGCATCTTTGTCGAGACGCGCCTGCGCCACCTGGTCGCCAGCGGCCGGGTGCAATCGCGCGTGGTGGCGCCGATTCCCTGGTTCCCCTCGACCAATCCGCGCTTCGGCAACTACGCGCGCTTCGCGAAAGCGCCGCGCCACGAAGTGCGCCACGGGATCGAGGTGGCGCACCCGCGTTACCCGGTGCTGCCGAAAGTCGGCATGAGCATCGCGCCCTTCCTGCTGGCGCAGGCGGTGAAGCCGGCGATTGGCCGCATGATCGACGAAGGCTTCGACTTTGACCTGATCGACGCCCATTATTTCTACCCCGACGGCGTGGCCGCGGCCATGCTGGCGCGCCACTTCAACAAGCCGCTGGTGATCACCGCGCGCGGCTCGGACATCACCCTGTTCCCGGGCTACGCGCTGCCGCGCCGCCAGATCCTGTGGGCGGCGCGCCGCGCCGACGCCGTCATCACGGTCTGCAACGCCCTGCGCGACGAAGTGGTGGCGATGGGGATCGATGCCGACCGCGTGGTCTCGCTGCGCAACGGCGTCGACCTGCAACTGTTCCGCCCCACCGAGCGCAAGGCCAACCCGATGTTCACGCTGCTGGCGGTGGGCCACCTGGTGCCGGTCAAGGCCCAGGACCTGATCATCGGCGCGCTGCCGCTGCTGCCCGATGTGCGCCTGGTGCTGGCCGGCGACGGCCCGGACCGCGCCAAGCTGGAGAACCTGGCGCGCGAGCTGAAGGTGCTGGACCGCGTGACTTTCCTGGGCGCGGTGCCGCAGGCGCAGCTGCGCGCGCACTACGGCGCCGCCGACGCGCTGGTGCTCTCGTCCAGCCGCGAAGGCTGGGCCAACGTGCTGCTCGAGGCCATGGCCTGCGGCACGCCGGTGGTCGCCAGCCGCGTGTACGGCACGCCGGAAGTCGTGGCCTCACCGGAGGCGGGCGTCCTGATGCGCGAACGCAGCTACCAGGGCGTGGCCGACGCCGTCACACTTCTCCGCGCCAACTACCCCGACCGCGCAGCGACGCGCCGCTACGCCGAACGCTTCAGCTGGGACGACACGACCGAAGGCCAGATCCGCCTGTTCGACGAGGTCCTGGCGCGCCGTGCCGGCAACCTGGTGCTGGCCCGAACCTGACAAGGACTGAACGATGGAATCTCTTCTGTGGGCAATCGACCTGTGCGCCGTGGTCTATCTCTGCCTGTGGGCCTTGAAGACCGACAAGCGCAAAACCAAGGAGGCCGAGCAGGCCGCCGCCCTGGCGCGCCAGCAGGCGGCCCAGGCACGACAGGAGAGCGGCCATGCGTGACCTCTTCCTGCTGTCGCTGCTGCCGATCATGCTGTACGCGATGGCGCAGCGCCCCTTCATCGCGGTCGGCATGTGGGTCTGGACCGCGCTGTTCTTCCCCAACGGCTGGGTCTACGGCATCGCCTCGAGCATCCGCTACAACCTGCTGTTCACGGCGGTGGCGATCCTCGGCTACCTGGCCTGGAAACACAAGCCGAAGGTCCACCTGGGCATGATCGGCACCTTCGTGCTGCTGTTCTTCCTGTGGACCAGCATCAGCACCTTCACCAGCCTGTCGCCGCGCGAGGTGGCGATGGAATACTGGATCCGCTTCTTCAAGGTGGTGATGCTGTTCGTGTTCGTGGCGCTGACCATCAAGGACAAGCTGCACGTCGACTTCGTGCTGTGGTGCCTGGTGCTGTCGGTCGGCTTCTATGCCGACCTCGAGGCCCTGAAATTCCTCGCCAGCGGCGGCGGCCACAACATCGCGGGCATGAACGGCCACGTGCTGGGCGACCGCAACGAACTGTCGCTGGCCTTCGTCATGACGCTGCCGGTCTGCTACTACCTGCTGAACGAATACGGCAAGCAGTCGAAACTGCTGCACCTGGGCCTGCTCGGCACCATGGCGCTGCTGGTGATCGGCGTGATCGGCACCCAGTCGCGCGGCGGCTTCCTGGCGCTGGCGGCGCTCGGCGCCTACATGTACGTCAAGAGCGAACGCAAGGTGCTGCTGACCTTCCTGATCGTCGCCCTCGTGATCGGCCTGACGCCCTTCATCAGCCAGGACTACACGAACCGCATCGACACCATCCAGACCGCCGACCAGGATGCCTCCTTCATGGGACGCGTGGTGGCCTGGAAGCTGTCCTTCATCATGGCGATGCAGCACCCGTTCTTCGGCGGCGGTTTCAAATCGCTCGAATACTTCCCGGTGTGGAAGGAGCTGTCGCGCGAGTTCTTCTCCTATCCCTGGTTCTACACCGGCAACGCCATGCCGAACACCACGGTCGGCCGGGCCGCGCACAGCATCTATTTCCAGGTGCTGGGCGAACAGGGCTTCGGCGGCTTGATCCTGTACCTCGGCTGCCTGGCGAGCACCTTCTTCAAGGCCGGCAGCGTCGCGCGCCGCGCCAAGCGCGCCGGGGCGCCGGAATGGCTGCGCACCCTGGCCACCATGCTCCAGCTCAGCGTGTTCGCCTTTGCCCTCGGCGGCGCGGCGCTCAGCTTCGCGTACGTCGACCTGATCTTCTGCCTGTTCGGGCTGGTGCTGGTGGTCGAGAAGCGCCTGCTGCCGGCGACGCTGGCGCAGATGAAGGCCGCCGTGCCAGGCGCCCCTGTGCAAGGCACAGCGGCGCCTGGTATTACCACCCCCGGCGTCGGCTCGCCGCGCCCGGTGCTGGCCAGGACCACCCTCTCCGCACGATTGAACCCCGGCGAATAGTCGCGCAGGGGTTAATATAAGAACAATATTGCGGAATCTCCACTACTGATGAACGAACACATCATTCGATCCACCGGCAACGCCATCGCCAGCGTCACGCGCGGCAATGGCCGCGTCGCGATCGTCAATTACCACCGGGTGCTGGCCGCGCCCAGCCCCTTCCTGGCCTCCGAGCCGGACATCGACATCTTCACCTGGCAGATGGAACTGCTGGCGCGCTGCTTCAACGTGCTGTCGCTGCGCGAGGCGCTGGCGGCGATCGACAGCGGCCGGGTGCCGCCGCGCGCGGTCTGCATCACCTTCGACGACGGCTACCGCTCGGTGCACGACCTGGCGCTTCCCGTCCTGCGCCGCCTGGGCCTGCCGGCCACGGTTTTCGTCAGCAGCGGCTACGTCGACGGCCGCAACATGTGGAACGACCGCATCGTCGAAGCGGTCGAGACCCTGCCGGCGGAAGAACTCGACCTGGCCGAATTCGGCCTGGGCGTGTATTCGCTGCGCAGCGTCGACGACCGCGCCGCCACGCTGGGCAGCCTGACCGAGGCCTCGAAATACCTGCCCCCGCAGGAACGCAGCCGCCTGGTCGGACGCCTGCAGACCCTGGTCGGCGAGCGCGCCTCGGAAGGCCTGATGCTGACTCCCGAGATGGTCGTCAACCTCGACCGCCACGGCATCGAGATCGGCGCCCACACGGTGACGCACCCGATCCTGACCAGCCTGGACGACGCCAGCGCCATGCAGGAAATCCGCGACAGCAAGCGCGAGCTCGAAGCCATCGTCGGCAAGCCCGTGACGCTGTTCGCCTACCCGAACGGCAAGGTCGGCAAGGACTTCGATCACCGCCATGTGGCGATGGTGCGCGAGGCCGGGTTCCAGGCCGCGTTCACCACGGCGGTGGGCGCGATCACGCGCCACCACGACCGCTACCAGCTGCCGCGCAGCCGGCCGTGGGACGAGACGCCGATGCGCTTCGCGCTGCGCCTGCTGCAGTGGCTGGCGCGCGGTTAAAGGAACAGAACGACATGCATCCGGCCCGCGCCGGATCCCGCAGTAACCAGGCTTCGGCAGCAAGCCGAAGGAAACACCATGAACAAACGCGCATTACTCATCGCATTCCATTTCCCGCCGCAGGCGGGAAGCAGCGGCATCCAGCGTACGCTGAGCTTTTCGAAACTCCTCGGCCGCCACGGCTGGGAGCCGATGGTGCTGTCGGCCCATCCGCGCGCCTACGGCGTGCAGAATCCCTCGCAACTGGCCGCGATCTCGCCCGACCTGGTGGTGCGGCGCCCGTTCGCGCTCGACACCAAGCGCCACCTCGGCTTCAAGGGCCGCTACGTGGAAGCGCTGGC
Source organism: Massilia sp. (assembly GCA_003484545.1). GTDB lineage: Bacteria > Pseudomonadota > Gammaproteobacteria > Burkholderiales > Burkholderiaceae_D > Telluria. The sequence goes on from DNCF01000204.1 coordinate 8,235, forward strand.
CATGCCCGACCGCTACGTCTCCTGGTGGTTCGGCGCCACGCCCACCGGCCTGTCGATGATCCGGCGCTACAAGCCGCAGGTGCTGTGGTCGACCTTCCCGGTCGCCACCGCGCACCTGATCGCGCTCGGCCTGCACCGCCTGACCGGCCTGCCCTGGATCGCCGACTTCCGCGACCCGATGCTGCAGCCCTCGCACCCGACCTCGAAGCGCCTGCGCGCCATCTACGGCTGGATCGAGCGCCAGACCATCACGCGCTGCCGCTTCGCGGTATTCACCACGCATAGCGCGCTGCGCTCCTACCGCGAGCGCTTCCCCGAGATCGATCCGGCCAAGTTCCTGGTGATCGAGAACGGCTACGACGAAGAGGAATTCGGGCGCCTGATCGAAGCGGCAACCGCAAACGCCCCGGCACCGTCGGCAGCAGCTTCGCCGACCAAACGCACCACCCTGCTGCACAGCGGCGTGCTGTACGACGCCGGGCGCAACCCGGAATCCTTCCTGGCGGCGCTGGCCGCGCTCAAGGCCGCCGGCAAGATCGACGCCGCCTCGCTGCGCGTGGTGCTGCGCGCACCGGGCAACGTCCCGGCCACGCAGGCCAAGGTCGACCGCCACCAGGTCGGCGACATCGTCGAGGTGCTGCCGCCGGTGCCCTACCGCGACGCCCTGGGCGAGATGCTGGCCGCCGACGGCCTGCTGCTGTTCCAGGGCACGCCCTTCAACAGCCAGATCCCGGCCAAGGTCTACGAGTACTTCCGCACCCGCAAACCCATCCTCGGCCTGGTCGACCCGCAAGGCGAAACCGCGCAGGTGCTGCGCAACGCCGGCTTCACGCTGAGCGCCCAGGTCGACAACCCCGCCGAGATCGGCGCCGCGCTGGAGCGCTTCCTGCCCGGCCTGCGCGACGGCAGCGCCTACGTCGCCAGCGACGAGGTGATCGCGGGCGCTGCGCGCACCCACAAGGCGGCCCAGCTGGCGCGCCTGTTCGACGAGGCCGCGCGATGAGCCTGAAACCGGTGTCCGAGATCGACGCCAAGATCGCCAAGGGCGCGGTCTGGATGATCGCCTTCAAATTCCTCGACCGCGGCATCGGCCTGATCAGCACCCTGATCCTGGCGCGCATGCTGGTGCCGGAGGACTTCGGCCTGGTCGCGATGTCGATGATCCTGATCGCCGCCATGCAGCTGCTGGTCTCGTTCGGCTTCGACGTCCAGCTGATCCAGAACCCGAAAGCCGGGCCGGACCACTTCAATACGGCCTGGACCTTCAACGTGATCTTCGCCACCGTCTGCGGCATCTGCCTGGCGGCGCTGGCGGTACCGGCGGTGCACTACTACGACGAGCCGCGCCTGGAAGCCATCCTCTACGTGCTGGCGCTGGGCTTCGCGATCCAGGGCTTCTCGAACATCGGCACCGTCAAGTTCCAGCGCGAGATGCGCTTCGACAAGGAATTCCGCTTCCTGCTGAGTAAACGCCTGGCGACGCTGGTGGTGACCATCCCGCTCGCCTTCATCATGCGCAACTACTGGGCGCTGGTGCTGGGCCAGCTGGCCGGCACCATCCTGTCGGTGATCCAGTCGTATGTGGTGTCGACCTACCGCCCGCGCCTGTCGCTGGCGGCGCGCGGCGAGATGTTCAGCGCCTCGAAGTGGCTGGTGGTGAACAACGTGATCCAGTTCGTCAACAACCGCGCGGCCCAGTTCATCATCGCCCACCACACCGACCCGGCCTCGCTCGGCGTGCATTCGATCTCGACCGAGATCGCGACCATGCCGACCACCGAACTGGTGGCGCCGATCAACCGCGCCGCCTTCCCCGGCTACGCCAAGGCCGCGCACGACCTCGACCTGCTGCGCGACAGCTTCCTGAAGGTGATCTCCTCGATCGCCCTGTTCTCGATCCCGGCCGGGATCGGCATCTTCGCGGTGGCCGACCTGCTGGTGCCGGCGGCGCTGGGCTGGAAGTGGCTGGCGGCGATCCCGCTGATCCAGATCCTGGCCGTGCACGGCGTGATCAAGGCGGTGCAGACCAACATCACCTATGTCTACCTGGCGCTGAACCGGCCGCGCCTGATCACCATCGTGTGGGCGGTGCAGGCGGTGATCATGGTGGCGCTCCTGATCCCGGCGGTGGATCACTACGGCGTGATCGGTGCCTCCTGGACCTATCTGGTCACCGGCATCGTGATGATCCCGGTGAACCAGAGCATGGTCGCGCGCTGCCTGGGCCTGGGCTGGACCACCTTCTGCCGCCAGCTGGTGCGTCCGCTGCTGGCCGCGCTGGCGATGGCCGGCGTGGTGCTTGCGGTGAAGAGCCAGCTGGCGCTGCGCCATGGCGTCACCCTCGACTACGTGCTGGCGCTGGTGCTGTGCGTGGCAGTCGGCGGGCTGACCTATGCGACCACCCTGTACCTGCTGTGGCGCCTGGCGAAGTCGCCGCACGGGCTGGAACGCTACGGCTTCGGCCGCGTCGAGAACGTGCTGGGCAAGGCGGGGATCCGCATCAAGCTGGTAGGGTAAGACCCGCCTTCGGCAGCACCCGTAGGGTGGGCACCCTGTGCCCACGCGTTACGCACGTGGCCGGTAGTCACATATCGCAATATGTGCCCGCAAAAGGTGCGATGGCCGCGACGGAGGTTGAAGTCGGCGGGCGAGAAGTTCCAGCCAACGCAGAAAGGATGCGCACGTAACGCGTGGGCACGGAGTGTGTTCAGCACAGGGACAT
>DNCF01000205.1 GCA_003484545.1 Massilia sp.
TTCACGGTTGTAGCCACCTTCACGGTTGTAGCCACCTTCGCGCGGCGCCGCGTCGCGGTTGTAGCCGCCTTCACGCGGTCCGGCGTCACGGTTGTAGCCGCCTTGCGCGCCATCGCGCTGGCCATAAGGCTTGCTGAAGCTGCGCTGGCCCGGCTTGTGGCCGCCACGGCCGTCGCCCGGCTTCCAGCCCGGACGCGAGGCCGAGCGGGTCGGCGCGGCGCGCTTCGGCTCGTGGCCTTCCACCACGTCGACCGGAATGGTCTGCTTGGTGAAACGCTCGATGCGCTTGACGTTGATGCCTTCAGCGTGGTTCACCAGCGAGATCGCGACACCGTTGCGGCCGGCGCGGCCGGTGCGGCCGATACGGTGCACGTAGTCCTCGGGGAACTTCGGCAGGTCGTAGTTCACCACGTGGGTGATGTTCGGCACGTCGATGCCGCGGGCGGCGACGTCGGTCGCCACCAGCACGCGCACCTGGCCGCGGCGCAGGCTGTCCAGGGTGCGGTTGCGCGCGCCCTGGTGCATGTCGCCGTGCAGGGCGGCGGCCGCGAAGCCGGCGATGTTCAGGCGGTCGGCGATCATGTCGGCGTCGCGCTTGGTCGCGGTGAACACCACGGCCTGGTCCAGGGTTTCGTCGCGCAGCAGGTGGTCGAGCAGGCGGTTCTTGTGCGACAGGTCGTCGACGAAGTGCACGCGCTGCACGATGTTCTCGTGACGCTTGGTCGCGGTGGCGATCTGGATGACCATCGGATCCTTGGTGATGCGGCGCGCCATGCTGCCGACCACGCCGTCGAGCGTGGCCGAGAACAGCATCGTCTGGCGGGTTTCCGGGGTCGCTTCGACGATCTTCTCGATGTCCTCGATGAAGCCCATGTCGAGCATGCGGTCGGCTTCGTCCAGCACCAGGATTTCCAGCTGCGAGAAGTCGATCTTGCCCGACTCCATGTGGTCGATCAGGCGGCCCGGGGTCGCCACCAGGATTTCAGGATTGCGCGACAGCAGCTGCATCTGCTTCGGGTAGGGCATGCCGCCCAGGATCGAGACGGCGCGGATGCGGCGCATCGAGGTCGTGTATTGTTCGGTCGCGGTGGTGACCTGCAGGGCCAGCTCGCGGGTAGGGGTCAGCACCAGCATCTTCGGCTGGGCTGGCTTGAAACGGACGCGTTCGCCACGGGCCTTGGCAGCCTGCGCTTCCTGCGCAGGGGTGCGGCCCATCGGCGCCGGCTCGGTATTGGCGAACTTGTTCAGCGACGGCAGCATGAATGCCGCGGTCTTGCCCGAACCGGTTTGCGACGAGACCAGCAGGTCGCGGCCGCCGATGGCGGCGGGGATGGCCTGTTCCTGGACTGCGGTCGGTTTCAGGTAGCCGGCTTCGGTGACCGCCTTGACGAGCGACGCGTGGAGACCTAGTGCTTCAAAACTCATTGTTTTCTTTACTCTTTCGGTAGTGATCAGCGCTCGCCTATCGTTTGCGAGCGCAAAATAGCAACGCGAACCAACACAACGAAATGACTCAGAAATGAAAGAAATTTCGGCACAAAAGCTTTGCGCCGGGACGGTGTCAAGGTGCGACACACAGGGCGGGAGGGCTTTATGGAAGGGTATCTGAACGATACGCCTGGCTTGCGAAGCTGCTAGTTGTACTGCCAGTGCGTGCTTGGCGACAGGGTGTCGCAACGTGTTTATTGCAGCGCACAAACCACACTATACAGCACTTTCGAAATGCTTGCACAGTGTGGTTCGTTTGATGTGGCGCAAAGAGCGAGCTGACGAAAGTCCAGCTCCAGCGCGATTCGATGGCCGGCCGGGGCGGTCCGGCGGCGCCCGCTCAGCGGTGCTTGCGCCTGCTGTTGGTGTTGCGCGAAACCCGGTTCTTCGACGAAGCCACGGCCTTGCTCTTGAAACGCTGGGTGCGCGCGCCGCCGCGCTTTTCGCCGCGATCCGCTTCCAGCGCCACCACGGCGCTCTCGATGATGTTCTCGGCGATGTCGCTGTGCATGCTGGCCGAGGTCTTCGGCACCAGGATGGTCGAACCTGCCTTCAGGCGGGTCTGGGCCGGGATGTTGTTGGCCTGGCGGATGACTTCCGGGGTGGTGCCGAACTTCGAGGCCAGGGACGAGATGCTTTCCTTGGCGCTGGTGATGCGGTGCGTGGTCCAGTTCGACAGCGCCTGGCCCCATTGCGCCAGGTTCAGGTGGAACTTCTCGGCGTTTTCCTTCGGCAGCAGGATCTTGGTCTTCTCGCCGGTGATGACCGGGCGCTTGAATTGCGGGTTCAGGGCCTTGAATTCGTCGAGCGACATTTCGGCCAGCTGGGCGGCGACGGCGACATCGATGTCGCTGGTCTTGTCGACGGCGGTGAAATAGGGCTGGTTGTCGATCACCGGCAGGGTGACGTTGAACTGGGCCGGGTTGGCGACGATGTTCTTCACCGCCTGCAGTTTCGGCACGTAGTTGCGCGTCTCGGCCGGCATCAGGTCGGCCAGGCTTTCGAAGTCGGTCGGCTTGCCCGCTTCCTGGTTGGTCTTGATCGCCTTCAGGACGTTGCCTTCGCCCCAGTTATACGCGGCCAGGGCCAGCTGCCAGTCGCCGAACATGGTGTACAGGCGCTGCAGGTAGGTCAGGGCGGCGTCGGTCGAGGCGAGCACGCCGCGGCGCTCGTCCTTGAACATGTTCTGCTTCAGGTTGAAGTCCTTGCCGGTGCCCGGCATGAACTGCCAGATGCCGGCCGCGCTGGCGGTCGACAGGGCCTGCGGGTTGAAGGCGGACTCGATCACCGGCAGCAGCGCCAGTTCGGTCGGCATGCCGCGCTTTTCCAGTTCCTGCACCACGTGGTACAGGTAGAGCGAGGCGCGGCCGGAGATGCGGGCCATGTAGTCCGGCTTGCTGGCGTAGGACTTGACGTGGCGCTCGACCAGGTTGTTGTTGATGTCGGGAATCGCGTAGCCGCTGCGGATGCGGCCCCAGACGTCGGTTTCCTTGTATTCGTCGACCTTCAGCATGGCGGCGCCCGCGGGCACGGCCGGGCGGCTGACGGCGGCGCCCTGGGTGGCGCTGCTTGGGGCGTTATCGATGGCCTGGGCGAACGGTGCGGAGAAGAGAAGCACCAGCGCGGCGGCGACGGAAGTAAGGCGGGTCGTGTCGTACATAGCTTTCCAGTGTTGCGTCCAGGAACGGCGGGACTGACGATTAAGGGGGCAGTGTAAGGAGCTGCTGTTGAGGCAGTCAAGCAATATGTCAGCCTCGTTACAAATTTTTCTGTCTACTCTTTCTGCTAACAAGCAATACTTTATGGAATTTTTTGAAGGGGTATCGGGTTTTTATTTCGCGTTTTACCAATAAAGATTCACAATGATGCCAAGGTACTCCCTCCGGGTATCACAAAAATTGCCTTGCAGAAGGAATGCGTTACGGCAATCTTTGCGCGCCTGACAGCCTTGCTGGCCCGACAGGGGAGCGTCTTTACCGATGTGTTCGCGTGTATCCAAAGTTACCCGCCGAGCATCGGCGGACCTATGAGCACACGCAAACTGTGCGTACAATCGCGCTTTCGCCCCAGGCATTTTTTATTATCGAAAGCATCACATGAGTACTGCCAACCCGAACGCCGACGACGACGCCATCGTCGCCGCCACCCGCCGCTGGCTGGAGAAGGCCGTCATCGGCCTGAATCTCTGCCCCTTCGCCAAGTCGGTCTACGTGAAGGAGCAGGTGCGCTACGTCGTGTCGCCGGCGCGCACGCCCGAGGCATTGCTGGAACAATTGATGGACGAACTGCAGCGCCTGTCCGACACTCCGGCCGAGGAAGTCGACACCACGCTCCTGATCCATCCCTTCGTGCTGAACGATTTCCTGGACTACAACGAGTTCCTGGACGTGGCCGATGCCGCCGTCGAGGACATGCATCTCGACGGCGAACTGCAGGTGGCCAGCTTCCATCCGGACTACCAGTTCGCCGACACCGATCCGAACGACATCTCGAACTACACCAACCGCGCGCCTTACCCGATCCTGCACCTGCTGCGCGAGGACAGCATCGCGCGCGCCGTCGAGGCCTTCCCCGACGCCGCCGAGATCTTCGAGAAAAACATCGACACCATGGAACAACTGGGTCACGAAGGCTGGGACAAGCTCGATGTCGGACCCGCACGATAAGCCGGCGGCGGCGCCGCAAGCCCCGGCCGGGTCGGCCCCGCAGCGTCCTGTCGGGACTCCTGTACGTCCTGTCGGGACTCCTGTACGTCCTGTCGGGACGCTCCCGCAGCGTCCCGACACCCCCTGCGTCGCGGTCTGCTCGACCACCTTCGACGAAGTCTGCCGCGGCTGCGGACGCACCGTCGCGGAAGTGGCGCACTGGGTCTCGATGACGGCCGAGCAGAAGGAACGCGTCTGGGAGCGCATCCTGGCGCAAGGCTATCCACGCCGGAATACCTGAGCGGCGGCCCCGTGCTCAGGCGCAGCCCGGATACCTGAGCACGGTTGAAACGCGCCCGCGCGAGGCGCGTGCACGCTGTGCGATCATTGGGCCGTAACCGACGGTCGCCGTCCACTCGTCTACCGGCGGTTGCGACGTGCCGGTGCCTGCCATGGATGATGACGCAGAGCAATTTGCTGGGCATAATCGTGGTCATAGCATCCGCCGACTGGCCGGCCGCGCCGGCCCAACCATTGCTGCCACGACGATGTCCCGGATTGATTTGCGCGCACTCGTATCACGACTGAGCCGCTTCTACGGCAGTTCGGTTTATGGGGCGCTCCTGATCGTGATCGTCGTCGGCCTGGTGGTCCCGGCCCTGGCCGGCTACCTGCTGGTGGCGGCGCAGGAACGCCGCGCCGCCGCCGCCGAACTCGACGCCACCCTGCAGCGCAATGCCGAGATCCTCGCGCTCGGCATGCAGGAGTCGCTCTGGAACATGAATCCCGAGGCCGCCCGCCCGCTGGTCGACTCGGTCATGCGCGATCCGTCCGTGGTGCGGGTCCAGGTGCGCGGCGCCGTCGACGGTCCGATCGAGGCCGGCTTCATCGATGTCCGCGCGCCCGTCCGCAAGCTGGGGCGGGTGCTGCGCGCCGAACGCGAGATCGTGGTGCGCGGCCAGTCGATCGGCCGGCTCACGATCGAGATGGACGACCGGCGCAGCGAACAGGCCCTGCACCGCAAGCAGGACAACTACGCGCTGGTGCTGGCGCTGCAGGTGGCGCTGTCGATGGTCCTGATCGTGGCCTACCTGCAGACCCGCCTGCACCAGCCGCTGCGCGCCCTGGCCGCGTTTTCCGAGCGCCTTTCGCGCGGCGACTTCGACACCCCGCTGGCGCTGCGGGCGAAGGGCGAACTGGGCCTGCTCGGACGCCAGATGGAGCGCATGCGCGGCGCCATCCGCGAGCTGTTCGTCGACGTCGCGCGGCGCGAGGAGCAGTTCCGCACCATCGTCAACCAGGTCCCGGGCGCCGTGTTCCGCGCCCAGCCCGGCGGCGCGCTCGAGTTCGTGAGCGACGCCATCGAGGACATTTCCGGCTACCCGGCAGGCAAGCTGATGCGCGGCACCACCGGCGACTGGTCGAACCTGGTCTGCCCGGAAGACCGGCGCATGCGGCGCCGCATCACGCGCGACGCCATCCTGTCCGGCCGCAGCTACGAGATCGAATACCGCATTATCGACGCCCATGGCATGGAGCGCTGGGTGCTCGAAAGCGGCCAGCCGCAGGGGCGGCCGGGCGAGCCGGGGTTCCGGGTCGACGGCATCCTGTTCGACATCAGCGAACGCAAGCACAACGAGATGCGCATCGAGGGCCTGCTGGTGGAGCAGGGCGCGATCCTGGATAACGTGATGTTCGGCGTGGTCTTCACGCGCGAGCGCCGCATCGTCTCGGCCAACCGCCGCGCCGAGGAGCTGTTCGGCTATCCCGCAGGCGGCCTGCTCGGCCAGCCGGCCTCGGTCCTGTTCGCCAGCAGCGACGAGCACGCGCGCGCCGAGGACGAATTCTTCCCGCGCATGGCGCGCGGCGAG
>DNCF01000201.1 GCA_003484545.1 Massilia sp.
TGGCGGCGGTCAGGGTGTCGAGGTCGACGTATTTTTCTTCGTCGCGCAGCTTGCGCAGGAATTCGACGCGCACCAGCTTGCCGTAGCAGGCCTGGGCGTAGTCGAAGATGTGCACTTCCAACAGCATGCGGCCGGCATCCTCGACGGTCGGGCGTACGCCCAGGCTGGCGACCGCCGGCAGCGGGCCGTCGGCCAGGCCGTGCACCTGGACCACGAAGATGCCCTGCAGGGCGGGACGGTGCACGACGCGCAGGTTCAGCGTCGGAAAACCGAGGGTGCGGCCGAGCTTCTGGCCATGGATCACGTGGCCGGAGATCGAATACGGATGGCCGAGCAGGGCGCCGGTGGCGTCGAGGTCGCCGGCGGCCAGGGTGGCGCGCACGGCCGAGGAGGAAATGCGCTGCTCGCCTTCGAGCACGGTAGGCAGGGTTTCGACGTGGAAGCCGTGGCGCTTGCCGGCTTCGACCAGCATGGCGACGTTGCCGGCGCGCCGGGCGCCGTAGCAGAAGTCCTCGCCCACCATCAGCCACTTCACGTGCAGGCCCTCGACCAGCACGCGCTCGGTGAACTCTTCGGGCGTCATGGCCGCGAAGTGCTCGTTGAAATGTTCGACGATGACGCGGTCGATGCCGCCGTGTTCCAGCGCCTCGAGCTTGTCGCGCAGGTTGGCGATGCGCGCCGGAGCGCGGCTGAGATCGCCACTGCGGCGGGCGAAATATTCGCGCGGATGGGGTTCGAACGTCATCACGGCCGCTTCCAGCCCGAGGCTGTCGGCTGCCGCCCGCACGCGCGCCAGCAATGCCTGGTGGCCGCGGTGGACACCGTCGAAGTTACCGATCGTGAGGGCGCAAGGCGCACGCGCCTGGTCGTTGGGAAGTCCGCGAAATACCTTCATTGGTTCAGAGTGCCGCGAGGTGGCTGCACGTCAATCCAGGGTGAAATACCTGATTATACGGTAAAGGCTTGTTGCACAGCGGAAGAGGAGGGCGGGGATTCCCCGGGGGACGGCGCGTCGGCCAAAAAAAACGCCGCCCGGACGGGCGGCGTTTTCAGGCGCGGGAACGCGAGGATCAAGCCAGCGGCTTGTTGATGGCCATGATCCAGTAGCGGGCCAGGTCGGCGGTGCCTTCCTTGCCGCCCACGGTGCGCAGCGTGCTGATCGCCTGCTGCTTCTTGCCGGCCGCGGCATAGGCTTCGCCCAGGCGCAGCTTGGCTTCGTCGGCGTAACGCAGGCCGCCGGCCTTGATCGCGGCTTCCATCATCTTCAGGCCCTTGTCGGCCTGGCCCGACTGCACCAGGCTGTAACCCAGGGCGACCAGGCTGTCGTTGTCCTTGGCGGCCGTGTACTCGGCTTCCAGGGCGGCGATGCCCTTGTTCTGGTCGGCCAGGGTCTTCTCGGCCAGGTCCTTCAGGCGCTTGTGGCGTTCGGCATCCGGGCCGGTGCCCAGGGCGCCGCTCTTGTAGCCCTTGTCGATCACCTTCAGGGCTTCGGCCGGGGCCTTCGCCTGCAGCACGAGCTGGGCCATTTCCATGAACTCGCTCGGCTTCTTCATCAGGTTGTTCGCCAGCTTCAGGCGGTAGACGTCCACCGCCAGGCGGCCGGAGAAGCCAGGCTTGCCCTGGACGCGGTTCAGCAGGTCATTCCAGTACTGGGCCTTCGGGTAGTTGGCGGCCAGTTTCTCGATGGTGTTGACGTAGCCGACCTTGTCGTTCTTCTTGAGCTGGATGTTGGCCAGCATGCCGAGCATGTCTTCGCTCATGCGGCCCGACTTCTCGGCGGCGCGCAGCTCGTTTTCCAGGGCAGCGGTGTTGCCCTGCTTGTAATAGTTCTGCAGCAGGTAAGCGCGCAGTTTCGGATCGTCGCGGTCCTTGAGCTGACGCAGGATGGCTTCGTTCGCCTTGTTCAGGTCGCCGGCGCGCATGTAGATGCCGATCAGGCCTTCCGAGAACTGGCCGCGCTCGCTGGCCGACAGCTTGCCCGAAGCGATCAGGGCTTCGAAGGCCTTGGCAGCGGTGTCGTAGTCACCGGCCGACGAAGCCGCCGAGGCGCGCACGCGCTCGATCAGGAAGCTTTCGTTGGCGGTCTTGTTGGCGACCTTGTCCGCTTCGCGCAGTTTTGCCAGGGCATCCTTGTGCTTGCCCTGTTTCATCAACGCCTGGGCTGCCTGCAGTGGCTTGCCGATCTCGGCGCGCACGGCTTCCGCCGCGTGGGCAGGGGCCAGGCCAATGACGGGGGTAGCTGCGGTGAAACCGAGGGCGGCCAGTGCGAGGCCGAGGTGTGCGAGACGGAATTTGCTCATGTGTGGAAAATCCTCTTTGAAAATGGACACGGCAGGGAAACCCTGCCGTGTTGTTCAAACCTGGTGCGGTTACTGGAACTGCTCGTTACCGACCATGCCGATCTTGGTGACGCCGAGACGCTGGGCGGTAGCCATGACACCGGCAACAACCTTGTACTCGACCAGCTTGTTCGGACGCAGGTGCACTTCCGGCTGGTTGGGNNACCGGCATGTTCAGATTGACCGAGTGGTTTTGCTTCGGAATCGTGATGATCAGCATAATGATCAGAACGAGCAGGACGTCGATCAGCGGCGTCATGTTCATTTCCATCATCGGTTCCGGATCAGCTCCTTTGGCGGAGCCTGAACCTACGTTCATACCCATGGTGTTTCCTTTTCAAATGTTGGGGTCGCGGTCGCAAACCGGGCCGAAGCCCGGTTTGCGGGGGAAGCTTTATCAGCCGCCCTTGTCAGGTGGTTCGATGACGAAACCGACCTTCTGTACCCCAGCACGCTGTGCCGTGTAGATCACCCGACCGATCGATTCGTAGCGCGTTTCCTGGTCGCCACGAACTTTCACTGCAGGCTGCGGCACCTTCACCGACTGCTCCGCGAGGAACTTGAACAGCTCGTCCGTATTCGCGATGCGGGTCTGGTTCCAGTACATCTCGCCGTCTTTGTTGACGGTGATGTTGATGTCTTCCGGCGCAGTCTTGGTGACCTGGTTCGTTTCTGCCGGAAGTTTCACCTGTTGCAGCTTCAGGACCACCGGGCTGGTGATCAGGAAGATGATCAGAAGAACCAACATGATGTCGACGAGCGGCGTCGTGTTGATTTCTGACATCACGGCATCATCATCTCCGGAATCGGAGCCGACACTCATTCCCATAATTTATCCAATCTAGTCTTTGTGAAGACAGCCTGAATTAGCCGATCTTCTTGGCAGACGCAGCAGCGCGAGCAGCTTCCGAGGTCGACATGGCGCCCGACACCAGGACCGAGTGAACGTCGGCGCTGAACGAACGGATGTCTTCCATTGCGGTCTTGTTACGACGGACCAGCCAGTTGTAGCCCAGAACGGCCGGAACTGCAACGAACAGACCGAAGGCGGTCATGATCAGTGCTTCACCCACCGGACCTGCAACCTTGTCGATCGAGGCGTTACCCGACATACCGATGTTGGTCAGTGCGTTGTAGATGCCCCAGACGGTACCGAACAGACCGATG
>DNCF01000084.1:0-170 GCA_003484545.1 Massilia sp.
TCGCCGCCGCCCGGGCCGCCTTCGAGGACCGGCGCTGGGCCGGCAAGGCGCCGGCCGAGAGAAAAAAGATCCTGGTGCGCTTCGCCGACCTGATGCTGGAGCACCGCGACGAGCTGGCCTTGCTCGAAACCCTGGACATGGGCAAGCCCATCCGCTACAGCCGCAGCGTC
>DNCF01000084.1:396-766 GCA_003484545.1 Massilia sp.
ATCCGCTACAGCCGCAGCGTCGACGTGCAGCTGGCGCAGAACTGCATCCGCTGGTACGGCGAGGCGATCGACAAGCTCTACGACCAGGTCGCGCCCAGCCCCGAGGACAGCCTGGCCCTGATCACGCGCGAGCCGGTCGGCGTGGTCGCCGCCATCATCCCCTGGAATTATCCGATGCTGATGGCGGCCTGGAAGATCGGCCCGGCTTTAGCCGCCGGCAACAGCCTGGTACTGAAGCCGTCGGAAAAGGCGCCCCTGACCTCGCTGCGCCTGGCCGAGCTGGCGCTGGAGGCGGGGGTGCCGAGCGGCGTCTTCAACGTGCTGCCCGGCTTCGGCGACGAGGCCGGGCGCGCGCTTGGCCTGCACATGG
>DNCF01000084.1:1013-4816 GCA_003484545.1 Massilia sp.
ATCGCCTTTACCGGCTCGACCCGGGTCGGCAAGCAGATCGTGCAGATGGCGGGACAATCGAACCTGAAGCGCGCCTGGACCGAGCTCGGCGGCAAGTCCGCGAACATCGTCTGCGCCGACTGCCCCGACCTGGACGCGGCGGTGGCCGCCGCCATCGGCGCGATCTTTTTCAACCAGGGCGAGAGCTGCAACGCGCCCTCGCGCCTGTTCGTCGAGGCGGCGATCAAGGACGCCTTCCTGGACAAGGCCCTGGCCCTGGTGCCGCAGTTCGCTCCGGGCGACCCGCTCGATGAAGACACCGTGATGGGCGCCATCGTCGACGCCGTCCAGATGAAGACCGTGCTCGGCTACATCGCGTCCGGCAAGGAAGAGGGCGCACGCCTGCTGGCGGGCGGCGCGCAGGCGCGGCTGGAGTCGGGCGGGCTGTATGTCGAGCCGACCCTGTTCGACGGCGTCGACGGCGGCATGCGCATCGCGCGCGAGGAAATCTTCGGCCCCGTGCTGTCGGTGCTGTCGTTCACCGATCTGGATGAGGCGGTACGCCAGGCCAACGCCACGCCCTACGGCCTGGCCGCGGCGGTGTGGACGGCGGACGTGAGCCGCGCCATCCGCACCGCGCGCGCCCTGCGTGCCGGCACCGTGCACGTGAACCAGTACGACAACGACGACATCACCGTGCCCTTCGGCGGCTATAAACAGTCGGGCAACGGGCGCGACAAGTCGCTGCATGCGTTCGATAAATATACGGAGCTGAAGACGACCTGGATCCAGGTGTAAGGGAGCCATTCCGGCGCGGCCAGCGTGGCGGCGGTGCTATATTGGCCGCTTGCCGGCTGCACGGGGATGGCGATGAGCGAGGCGATGCGGGCGTTTCTGCAGGAACACCAGATCCACGAAGTGGAATGCGTCATCGCGGACATGACCGGCATTGCGCGCGGCAAGATCCTGCCGAAAGACCTGTTCCTGGGCGGCGACTTCATGCGCCTGCCGAAAAGCGTGCTGCTGAACACCGTCAACGGCGAGCAGCCGAACAACCTGCCCTACGTGGGCGCGACCGATCCCGACATGGTCTGCGTACCCGACGAGGCGACCCTGCGCGTGGTACCCTGGGCCGCCGAGTCGGTGGCCCTGGTGATCCACGACTGCCGGAACTTCGACGGCAGCCCGGTCGAGCTGGCGCCGCGCTCGGTGCTGCGGCGCGTGCTCGGCAAGTACGCCGAGCGCGGCTGGACACCGGTGGTGGCGCCGGAGATGGAGTTTTACCTGGTCGCCCGGAACGTCGATCCGCATGTGCCCCTGATGCCGCCGATGGGCCGCAGCGGCTTGACGGAACTTGGCCGCCAGTCCTACTCGATCGACGCGGTCAACGACTTCGACCCGTTCTTTCTCGAACTATCCGCCTTCTGCAAGACCCATGAACTGGGCGTGGAGACCCTGATCCACGAGGCGGGGGCCGGCCAGATGGAGATCAACTTCGCCCACGGCGACGCGCTCGAGCTGGCCGACCGCGTCTTCCTGTTCAAGCGCGCCGTGCGCGAAACGGCGCTGCGCCACGGCATCTTCGCCACCTTCATGGCCAAGCCCATGGAAACCGAGCCGGGCAGCGCCATGCACGTGCACCAAAGCGTGGTCGACGCCGCCACCGGCCGCAACATCTTCACGAACGACGACGGCAGTCCGAGCGCGCTGTTCTTCCATTTCATCGGCGGCCTGGAACGCTACGTGCCGCCGGCGCTGCTGATGTTCGCGCCGCACGTGAATTCCTACCGCCGCCTGTCGCGCTTCCAGTCGGCCCCGACCAATGTGCGCTGGGGCTACGACAACCGCACCTGCGGCATCCGCGTGCCGAACTCCTCGCCTGAGAACCGCCGCGTCGAGAACCGCGTGCCCGGCGTCGACGTGAATCCCTACCTAGCGATGGCGGCCACGCTCAGCTGCGGTTTCCTCGGCATGGTCGAGGGCATCCAGCCTTCCGAACCGACGCTTGATAGCGCCGAGCACATCCACGACGACCTGCCGCGCAACATCGAGGACGCGATCCTGCGCATGCGCGGCTGCGCGCCTCTCTCAAGCATGTTGGGAGACTTGTTCGTGCAGGCCTACTGCGAAGTGAAGGAACTCGAGTTCGCCACTTTCAGCCGGGTGATCAGCTCGTGGGAGCGCGAGCACTTGATGTTGCTCGTGTAATCAGGAATACGTTTCCAGCACCGTGTACACGCCGCCATTGTTCGGCTGCGATTCGACCAGCGCATAGCCGTCGATCTTCCACACCAACGGTGCCGATTCGGGCGGCACCGCGACGCCGTTCGCGCGGCGGGCAAAGGTCACGTGCGGGCGGTATTTGCGCGATTCCGGCTGCAGGCCGAGCGCGACCAGGGCGGCCGACAGGCGCGCATGCAGGTCGAGCAGCTCGGCCGGCTCGCTCGACGGCTCCAGCACGGCGATGCCGTTGTGCCAGAGCTTCGGCGGACCGAAGCGCAGTTCGAAGGGAGTGAAGGGAACGGCCAGCCCGCGCCGCAGCTCGGGCACGCGCTCGTTCGGCACGCCGCCGAGGAAGTGCAGGGTCACGTGCAGCTTGTCGGGATGGACGGGACTGGCGCCGCGCGGCCAGTCCCAGGCGTCGCGTCGCTCGTGCAGCGCGTGCCGGATGGCCGGGTCCGGCCAGAGGGCGAGGAACAGGCGGGTGGTCGGTGCGCTGTCCATCGCCTGTCTCTTTAGAAGCAGTGTTCCGGCGCCGGGAAGCTGCCGTCGCGGACCGCGTCGACGTAGGAGCGCACGGCGGCGTCGATGCTGGTCTGACCTTCCATGAAGTTCTTCACGAAGCGCGCCTTGTGGCCGGGGAAGACGCCGAGCATGTCGTGCATGACCAGCACCTGGCCCGAGGTATCGGGGCCGGCGCCGATGCCGATGGTCGGCACCTGCAGCAGTTCGGTGGTTTCCTTGCCCAGGGCCGCCGGCACGGCTTCCAGCAGCACGATGGCCGCGCCCGCCGCCTGCAGCGCCAGCGCGTCGTTCTTCAGGCGCTCGGCGCCTTCGCTGGTCTTGCCTTGGACCCGGAAACCGCCCAGTTGGTGCACGAACTGCGGGGTCAGGCCGATGTGGGCGCAGACCGGAATGCCGCGTTCGGACAGGAAGGCGACGGTTTCGGCGAGCCAGGCGCCGCCCTCGATCTTGACCATCTGGGCGCCGGCGCGCATCAGCGCGGCCGAGCTCTCGAAGGCGATTTCCTTGGTGGCGTAGCTGCCGAAGGGCAGGTCGGACACCAGCAGCGCGTTCTTGTTGCCGCGTGCGACAGAGGCGGTGTGGTAGACCATGTCGTCCAGGGTCACCGGCAGCGTCGAGGTGTGGCCGGCGCAGACCATGCCGAGCGAATCGCCGACCAGCAGCATGTCGACCTCGCAGCGGTCCATCAGGGAGGCGAAGCTGGCGTCGTAGCAGGTCAGCATGCTGATCTTGGTGCCGGCCGCGCGCATCGCGTGCAGCGCGGGAATGGTGATGGGCTTGCGCGCAGGCCTGGAAGGTGGAGGGGTGTCGCCGCCAGTCATTTCCTTGCCCTGCAGATAAGCGCTCATAGTCATCCTTTGAAAAACAAAACATTCGACGGCGTAGTGTAATGCCGTCCACAAAATCCTGCCGGAAGCCGCTGGTTCTTCGGCCCGTCAGCTACGGAAAATGAAATACACGGCCCCGACCAGGCACAACGCCGCCCACACGTAGTCGAGCTTGAACGGCTGGTTCATGTAGAACATCGCGAAGGGCACGAACACCGTCAAGGTGATCGCTTCCTGCATGATCTTCAGCTG
>DNCF01000210.1 GCA_003484545.1 Massilia sp.
GCACGTTGCCCGGCCAGTTGTAGGCCTCGATGGCGGCGATCGCATCCGGCGCGAAGTGCAGCGACGGGCGCGACTCGGCGGCGCAGAACTTGTTCTTGAAGTGGTGCGCCAGCAGGGCGGCGTCGCCCTCGCGCTCGCGCAGCGGCGGGATCGTCACCACGATCTCGGACAGGCGGTAGTACAAGTCTTCGCGGAAGCGGCCGGTGGCGCACAGTTCCTTCAGCTTCTGGTGGGTCGCGCAGACGATGCGCACGTCGACCGGGATCTCCTCGTGGCCGCCGATGCGTTCGATCACGCGCTCCTGCAGGAAGCGCAGCAGCTTGGCCTGCAGCGGCATCGGCAGGTCCCCGACCTCGTCGAGGAAGAAGGTGCCGCCGTGGGCCAGTTCCACCTTGCCCTTGGTCTGCTTGGCGGCGCCGGTAAAGGCGCCCTTCTCGTAGCCGAACAGTTCGGATTCGAGCAGGTTTTCCGGAATGGCCGCGCAGTTGATCGCCATGAAGCGTTGAGTGGAGCGAGGACTTAGCGCGTGCACGGCACGCGCCAGCACCTCCTTGCCGGTGCCCGATTCGCCCAGCAGCATCACGGAGGCCGAGGTCGGCGCCACCTTTTCGACGCTGCGGCAGACCTTCAGCATCGAGGGCGCGCGCGAGATCACGCCCGACATCGGCGAATCGGCCTGTTCCCGCTGCATGCGGCGGTTTTCCTGCTGCAGGTTGTGCAGGAAGAAGGCGCGCTGGATCACCAGGTTCAGCACCTCGGGGTCGCACGGCTTCTGGTGGAAATCGTAGGCGCCCAGGCCGATCGCCTTGACGGCGTTGGCATGGTCCTGGTTGCCGGTCAGGACGATCACGCGCGTGTCCGGCGCCAGGGCCAGGATCTGCTGCAGGGTCGCCAGGCCCTCGGTCGAGCCGTCCGGGTCCGGCGGCAGGCCCAGGTCCATGGTGACCACGGCCGGCTCGTGGCGGCGGATCTGCGCCAGCGCGGCTTCGCGGTCGCCGGCGACCACGACGTCATAGGCGTCCAGGCTCCACTTGAGCTGCTTCTGCAGGCCCGGGTCGTCTTCGATGATCAGGAGTTTCGGTTTGTTTTGTGTCACGGTGTTCCTCGCGTCAGGCTGCCCGTTCGACGAGCAGCGCATCCTGCCGGTACAGCGGCAGGATGACTTTGAAAGTGGTGCCGAGCGTCGGCCTGCTGCTTACCTCCAGGCGCCCGCCCAGCTCGTTGATGTATTCGCGGCTCTCGAACACGCCGATGCCCATGCCCGCCGACTTGGTCGACTCGAAAGGCTTGAACAGGCGCTCGCGGATGAATTCCTCGCTCATGCCTTCGCCGGTGTCGACAATCTCGATCTGCACCGCCTCGCCGGCACGCGCCAGGCGGATCGTCACGCTGCCGTCCTTCGGGGTGGCTTCGATCGCGTTCTGGATCAGGTGGCCCAGCACGCGCTCGAGGCGCTCGCGGTCGGCCAGCACGCGCAAGCCGGCGTCGACCACCTCCAGCTGCGGACGCGGCACGAACGCGGCCTTCTGCGCCATCGCCTGGCGCACCACCGCGTCCACCGCCAGCGGCACCGGCTTTTCCTGGAGGTCGGTGCGGCTCAGCTTCTGCAGCATCAGCTTCATCTTCTGCACCGACAGCGACACCGTTTCCAGCATGTCGGCCTGGAACTCGGGATTGTGCTTGTGCTTCTCGGCGTTGGCGTTCATCAGCGACAGCTGCGAGACCAGGTTCTTCAGGTCGTGCACGACAAAGGTCGACATGCGGTTGAAGGACTCGAACTGGCGCGCCACCATCAGGGCGTTGGCCGCTTCCTGCTGCGCCAGGTAGCTGGCGGCCTGGCTGCCGGCGATGTCGAGCAGGTCGATCACTTCCCAATTGAGCTTGATCGGGCTGCGCGCGGTCTGCAGCACCACGAAGCCGAACAGTTTAGTCCCCATCATCAGCGGCACCACCAGCCAGCCGCGCGGGTACTCGCGCAGCCACTGCGGCAATTCGAGGCCGTCGTATTTTTCCGGCTCGGTGACGACCTCGCCCAGGTCGATCACCCATTGCGTGCTTTCCAGGAAGCGGCACAGGGCCGAGTCGCCCGGCTCGACCGTCTCGATGCCCGGCACCTGCCAGGCGGCGACCGGTTCGAAGGCGCCGGATTCGCGCCGCTGCCACAACTGCCCGCCGGGACTTTCGACCAGGGCCGCCACCGCCTGGATGGCGCGCTCGCCGAGGTTGTCGCCGCGTTCGGACAGGGTGCGCGTAAAGCGCATCCATTCCTCGCGGTAGTCGTAGCCGTAGCTGTAGAAATGCTTGCTGATGAAGACCTTCAGCCAGGCGCGGAAAGTGCCCGAGAACAGGATCCCGGCCAGCAGCAGCAAGGCGCCGAACAGGAAGGTCACCTGCATCACGGTGCCCCAGTTGCCGCCGAAGTAGCGCAGGTAGTAGCCGGCCGAGCCCATCGCCAGCAGGTAGATGGCCGAGCCGAACAGCGCCGCCGAATGGAACATGGCGCGGCGCGACACCGCCAGCGGCGAGCTCCAGGACTTGGCGCGCGTCATCGACAGCGCGATCAGCGGCACGGTCAGCGCGTTGACGACGCCGCGCGCGGCCCAGATGTCGGGATCGACCTCGCGGAACAGCATCGCGTGGCTGTACAGATAAAAATCGTAGGCGAACATGCCGCCGATGGCCAGGCAGACGAACTTGATGGCCCAGCGTTCCTGCGCGGTCTTGTTGCGGTAGGCCTGTTCGACCAGCAGCATGCCGCCGACCGCCTGCGCCACGCGCGCCGTCACCGGCAGCACCGAGTCGAGCAGGGCCAGGTCCCAGTGGCCGGCGAAGGCGGCCACCAGCGCCAGCAGGTAGCACACGGCGGCCACGAACAGCACCGGACGCAGGCCGAAGGGCAGGCGGCTGCCCGGCTTGTGGTAGTCGCCCAGCAGCACCACCAGGAACAGCGACCAGGCGGCGTTGCGCGCCACTTCCAGCGCATCGGACAGGTCGGTCCACAGCATGCGGTCGAGCGCGGCCGAGGCCAGCGCGCCGGCCCACAGCGCCGAGGCGACGCAGGCCAGGAAGATCG
>DNCF01000113.1 GCA_003484545.1 Massilia sp.
GGCCGATGCGCACGCGCTTCAGGCCCGGTGCGGTTTTTTCGAGGTTGATGCGATGGCCGGTTTCGAGCATCGTCGACATGGATCTTCCTTCTATCATGAAAATGTTATTGTGACTGGAACGGCTGAATCGTCTATTCGCGGATCGATGGGCCGCTCAGATCGGCCCCGGCGCCCCGTTCACCGAAAAGCGCGCGATCAGTTCGCGCTCCAGTTCCTGCAGCTTCGGCAGCTCGTCCTTGCGGCGCTGCTGGCCTTCGTTCGAGATCTGCTCGAGCTTGTCGAAGGCGGTCATCAACTGGGTTTGCACGTGCTGGGCGGTTTCGAGGCTGACCAGGGAACGCTGCTTGGCGCGGGCCACGGTCTCCGTATTTTCCAGCAACATGTCGGCCTGGGTACGGAAGGCGGCGTCGGTCGCGTCGTAGGCGGCGTTGGCCACCGCCGCGCTCTGCTTGGCTTCCAGCTGCAGCAGGTAGAGCGAGAACACGTTGCGCCAGGCCGGAATCGACACGTTGACGATGTCGGTGAAGGTGTCCGTCAGCGCGCGGGCGTTGTCCTGCGACAGGCGGATCTGCGGCACCATCTGGGTGGCCATCAGCATGGCGCGCTTCAAATCGTCGATGCGCTTTTCCAGGCGTTCCAGACGACGCTTCAGCTCGGTAGCCTGCTGCGCCTCGAAGGCGTTGGCCGGCGCGGCCTGCTGCGCCACCGCCAGCCGCAGCCGTTCGGCCCAGGCCTCGCCCTTCTTCACGTCGGCGTCCAGGCCCTGGTAATAGGTTTCCAGGCCCTTGTACATCGCGTCGAAATCCTGGATGCGCCCGCGGTGCACGTTCGCGTGGCGCGTCATCTCCGCCACCAGGGTGTCCATGCGCGATTCGACCACCTGGTACTGCGACAGCATCTTTTCCTTGACCGAACCGAACATGCCGGTAATGCGCGACATCAGCCCGCCCGAACGCAGCTTGGCCGGGTCCAGGCCCTTGGCGGTGGCGATCAGTTCGTTCAGCTGGGCGCCGAACACGTCCGCATCCGAGGCGCGCACGGTGCCGAGCAGCTTGGCCGACACCTTGGCCACACCCGCGCCGGTCGAGCCGCCCAGGGCCTCGATGGCCTTGTCGTCGATGCCGGAAATATCGACGCGCACCGGCGGCGCCGCATTCGCCTGCGGCTGCAAGGCGGGCAGCGCGCCCGGCGTGGCGGCCGGATCGAGCAGGGGCGGAAAAGCCGGCGCCGGGGTTGCGGATGCTGCCTTGGCTTCCTCTTCATCGGAGAACAGCGGTTTCATGAACGATCCCTCAGGTTTGGTATAGGAATAACGGTAGCTTACCACCGGTCAATCCGGCCGAGCGAGCATCCTTCGCCGCCGGCGCGCCGGGTCCGGCTTACCACATCAGATCATCGGGGATCTTGTAGGCTGCGTAAGGATCGTCCGGATCCTCCTCGGCCGCCTTCTTGACCTGCACCACCAGCGAGGCGTCGCGCTCGGCGATCTTGTCGGCGATCACGCGCGGCACCAGCTCGGTGGCTTCGCCCAGGCGCACGATCACCAGGCGGCCGGCCATCAGGTGTTCCTGCACCTTGGGCGACACGTGGATGCGCTCGATCTTGCCGTTGTAGGTGAAGTTGTAGGCGATCTCGTCCTTGCCCTTGCCCTTCTCCTGGCGGTTCTGCTGCACCATCTGAACGATCTGGGCCATGATCGCCTTCTGGGTGGCGGCGGCGTCGCGCTGGGCGTTGAGCTCGCGCGCGCGTTCGGCCTGCTTGCGCTGCATTTCCGCCGCGGCCAGCTTGGCCTCGTCGACACTCTGGGTGCCGGTGCGGCGCTCGATCTTCTGCTGCTTGCTCTTTTCCTGCTGAACCTGCTTGGCCTTGCCCTTGTTGACCAAGCCCGCCTTCAAAAATTGTTCCTGCAACGATGCCATGTGTGGCGCTCCATCAATTAACTACCGGCCTAGCCGCCGGGATCTCACCACCCATTAGGATAGCAAACCCCGGCCCTCCCCTTGCCGCCAGCCCCGCCGACCGTTACATCGCGCGATACGTCCGACACACTGCGCGTCACTTTCGCAACACCGTTATGCACAGTGACTGACAGACGCTGCAAGCCGGGCTAAACTATTTCGCCAAAGAAAAAATATTTTGCCTTTTGTCAAGAGGCACATTCTTGCGTACCGAAGGCAACCCATGGCTCCCCTGACCGACATCGCGCACTGGCGTACCCATATCTTTTCGCGCCTGCTCACGATCGTGCTCGTGCTGGGCATCGCCACGGCCGTGCCCAGCATCGTCATCGCCGCGCGCGAAGGCCTGTGGGCGCTGATCGCCATCGACCTGACGGCGATCGCCTGGCTGGCCGCCGTCTGGCGCCGGCGCAGCCTGCCGTATAGAACGCGGGTGCTGAACTTCATGGCGATCGTGTTCTTCGTCTCGACCGGCATGATGGTGAATATCGGCCAGGTCGCCCAGCTCTACCTGATCGCGCCGCCGGTGTTCGCCGCGGTCCTGCTGGGCATGCGTCCGGCGCTGGCGGCGCTGGCCCTCAGCGCCCTCATCGTCGCGGGGCTGGGACTGGCCGGCATCGTCAAGGCGGACGTCGCCGGCCTGCCGGACAACGATCCGGTGTCGGCCCTGCTGGTCGCCCTGAACTTCCTGTTCGTCGGCTCGCTCATCACGATGTCCTGCGCTACCCTGCTGCAGCGGCTGGCCAGGTCGCTGGACGAGCTGCGCCGCTTCGCCGGTTCGCTCGAGGAAGGCCAGCATGCGCTGCAGGCCGCGAACGCGGAGCTGCGCCTGGTCGCCGCCGCCGTCGCCCAGCTCAACGACAAGGTGATCATCGCGCGGGCCTCGCCCGGCCCGGACGAGCCGCAGCCGATCATCTTCGCCAACGACGCCTTCGTCCGCCATACAGGCTATTCGCGCGAGCAGCTCCTGGGGCGCAGCATGACCATGTTCGCAGGTCCCCGCACCGACCAGGCGGAAATCGCGCGCATCGCCGCCGCCATGGAAAAGCGCCAGGGCGTGTCGGCCGAACTGCAGGTGTATTCGAAGTCGGGCAAGCCGTCCTGGATCGAACTCGAGATCAGCCCCTTCCTCGACGAGCAGGGCGCGCACACGCACTGGGTAGTGGTCGGGCGCGACATCGGCGAGCGCAGGAAGGCCGCCAGCGCCATCCACCGCCTGGCCTTCTACGACGTGCTCACCGGCCTGCCGAACCGCCGCCTGCTGCTGGACCGCCTGGACGCCGAGCTGGCAAAGGCCCAGGCCGGCGGAGAAGGCGGCGCCCTCCTGTTCATCGACCTCGACCACTTCAAG
>DNCF01000112.1 GCA_003484545.1 Massilia sp.
CCCCGCCCGCCGCGAAAGCCGAACGCGAGCGCCTGGCGCGCGAGGCGGCCAAGGCCGGCAAGCCGGCGCCGAAACCGCTGCCCGAGCCGGAAGAGCCGAAAGTGGCCGAGCAGGCGCAGGAAGAGCGCACGCCGGACATCTCGCTGGCGCCGGCCGCGCCGGCGGGGGCGTTCGCCAAGATGAAGGGACGGTTGACGAAACCGGTCAACGGCACCATCGCGGCGCGCTTCGGCGCCAAGCGCGGCGGCGACGGCCCGAGCTGGAAAGGCATGTTCATCAAGGCGCCGGAAGGCACCGAGGTGCGCTCGGTCGCGGTCGGCCGCGTCGTGCACTCGGGCTGGATGCGCGGCTTCGGCAACCTGATCATCATCGACCACGGCGGCGATTACCTGTCGATCTACGCCAACAACCAGACTTTGTTGAAACGCCTGGGAGACGCCGTGCGCGCCGGCGAGCCGATTGCGAGTGCGGGCAATACCGGCGGTAACGAGGAATCGGGTCTATACTTCGAGCTCAGGCATCTAGGCAAGGCTTTCGATCCGGCGAGCTGGATCAACTTCTAGGGGTAGCAATGGGCAACAAAGCAAAGAACGCGGGACTGGTCGGCCTCGGCCTGGTGGCCGGGGTGGCCTTGACGGTGCAGGTCTCGGCCTGGGCGCAGAAGGGCGCGGACAGCCCGCTGCCGCTCGAGGAGCTGCGCCAGCTGGCCGACGTGTACGGCCTGATCAAGAGCGACTACGTGGTGCCGGTCGAGGACAAGAAGCTGCTGTCCGAAGCCATCTCCGGCATGGTCGCCTCGCTCGACCCCCATTCGGTCTACCTCGACCAGAAGGCCTACCGCGAGATGCGCGAAAGCGTGCAGGGCAAGTTCGTCGGCATCGGCATCGAGGTCGCCAGCGAGGACGGCTACGTGAAGATCGTCTCGCCGATCGAGGATTCGCCGGCCTACCGCGCCGGCATCAAGGCGGGCGATTTGATCACCCGCATCGACAACGTCCCGGTCAAGGGCCTGGCGATCGACGAAGCCGTCAAGAAAATGCGCGGCAAGCCCGGCACCAAGGTCACGCTGACCATCGCCCGCCGCGGCGACGACCGCCCCTGGGTGGTGCCCGTGATGCGCGAGGAAATCCGCGTGCAGAGCGTCAAGGCCAAGATGGTCGAGCCTGGCTACGCCTGGGTGCGCATCAGCCAGTTCCAGGAAGCGACCCTGGACGAACTGGCGAGCAAGACTGCCGCCCTGTACCAGGAAAACCCGAACATCAAGGGCCTGGTGCTCGACCTGCGCAACGACCCGGGTGGCCTGCTGCCGGGCGCGATCGGCGTCTCGACCGCCTTCCTGCCCAAGGAAGAGCTGATCGTCTCGACCAAGGGGCAGATCGCGGACTCGAACCAGGCATATTATGGCCGGCGCGAATTCTACGCGCCGCGCGGCGCCGACCCGCTGGCGAAGATGCCGGCGCAGTTGAAAACCGTGCCGATGGTGGTGCTGGTCAACGGCGGCTCGGCCTCGGCCTCGGAGATCGTCGCCGGCGCCCTGCAGGACTACAAGCGCGCGATCATCATGGGCAGCCAGACCTTCGGCAAGGGCTCGGTCCAGACCCTGCGCCCCCTGTCCGCCGATACCGCCATCAAGCTGACCACGGCACGCTACTACACGCCGAAGGGCCGGCCGATCCAGGCCACCGGCATCGCGCCAGACCTCGCGGTGGAAGAAACCGCCGAGGGCGACGGCCTGAACGCGCTGCGCGTGCGCGAAGCCGACCTGCAGCGCCACCTCACCGGCGAGAACGAGCAGCCGAACGCGGGCAAGGCGCGCGACGAAGCCGAGCAGCGCCAGAAGGCCCTGGCCGCATTGAAGAACCGCCAGCCGCTGGAACTGGGCGGCAAGGACGATTTCCAATTGGCGCAAGCGCTGAACCACTTCAAGGGCTTGCCGGTGAAGACGGCCAAGCCCGAGGCGGTGGAAGTCGAGCCGTCGACCGAGGCGAAAGCCTTGCCGGGCGCCGAGACGAAACCGCCGGAGTTGAAGGGCAATAAGAAATAATTTTATAGCGGCACGGGTCGCTAACCGTAGGGCGGGCACCCCGTGCCCACCATAACGTCGAGGTCCGTAGGGTGGGCACTCCGTGCCCACGCGAAATGTCGCGCAGTGTTAGCGCTGCCTTTGCCGCGATCTCAGGCATGTCGAAACGTATCCGAATGATCATTTGGAAGCGCTACCGTAAGACGGTTTTGCAGTACTAACCGAGCCAGCACCGCTCGCACTTTCGCGTGGGCACGGCGTGCCCACCCTACTGTCAGCGCCGTCGGCTTCGTTCAGCGCTCGCAGTAATATATCCACCCCCATGAACGACACCCAGCTCCTGCGCTATTCGCGCCACATCCTGCTCGACGAGATCGGCATCGAAGGCCAGCAGCGCCTGCTCGACGCGCACGCCCTCGTGATCGGTGCCGGCGGCCTCGGTTCGCCCGCCGCGCTCTACCTGGCCGCCAGCGGCGTCGGCCGCATCACCCTGGTCGATGACGACGAGGTCGATCTGACGAACCTGCAGCGCCAGGTCATGCACACGACCGCACGCATCGGCAGCCCGAAGGTCGAGTCCGGCCGCGCCGCGCTGCACGCGATCAACCCGGAAGTCGAGGTGGTGGCCCTGCGCGAACGCGCCGGACCGGAACGATTACGGGAACTTGCGCGCTCGGCTACGGTCGTACTTGATTGCAGCGATAACTTTGCCACCCGTCACGCCGTGAACCGCGCCTGTGTCGCGGCCGGGGTGCCGCTGGTGGCGGGGGCGGCGATTCGTTTCGACGGACAATTGTCGGTATTCGACATGCGTCAAGAAAATTGCCCCTGCTACGCCTGCCTCTTTCCCGAGGACAGCGGTTTCGAGGACGTTGCGTGCAGCACCATGGGGGTGTTCGCGCCGCTGGTCGGCATCGTCGGCGCCGTGCAGGCGGCCGAGGCGCTCAAGCTGATCATGCACATCGGGCAAACGCTGGCCGGACGCCTGCTGCTGCTCGACGGCCGCGGGATGGAGTGGACCAGCATCGGCGCGGCGCGCAATCCGGCCTGTCCCGTCTGCGCACGACGCGACGCGCACGCTTGAGCTGCGCTCTTGCCAGCTCTGCAATACAATGTCGCACCCATGGCAAGTGGCCACTGTCAAAAATCGGCCTTATACTAAGTCGATTGTTCCGATCCACCTCTCAAGATTGACTATGCATAACGTATCGCACCGTGCAGTTGGCCGCCGTTTCGCACGCGGCTTCACCCTTGTTGAAATCATGGTTGTCGTGGTCATCATCGGCATCCTCGGCGCGCTCGTGCTGCCGAAGGTGCTGGGCCGTACCGGCGAATCGCGTGTGGTCGCCGCCAAGACCGACATCGCCACCCTGATGCAGGCACTCAAGCTGTACAAGCTGGATAACCAGCGCTATCCGACCACCGAGCAGGGCCTGCAGGCCCTGACCACCCGCCCGACCTCGGGCCCGGCCGCCAACGGCTGGAAGGAAGGCGGCTACATCGAGCGCCTGCCGAAGGATCCGTGGGGCAATCCTTACCAGTACCTGTCGCCGGGCCTGCACGGCGAGATCGACGTGTTCTCGTTCGGCGGCGACGGCCAGGCCGGCGGCGAGGGCGAAGACGCCGACGTCGGTTCCTGGCAGCAGTAACGTCCTGTCATGGCTGCCGTCGCGGCGCCGCGCAGAAGCACCGGCTTCACGCTGGTCGAAATCCTGGTCGTGATGGTCATCATCGGCATCACGTTGGGCATGGCCTCGCTCAATGCGATCCCGAGCCCGCGCCAGGACCTCGAAAACGAGGCCAA
The DNA here is from genome assembly GCA_003484545.1 of Massilia sp. GTDB lineage: Bacteria > Pseudomonadota > Gammaproteobacteria > Burkholderiales > Burkholderiaceae_D > Telluria. The sequence goes on from DNCF01000112.1 coordinate 3,828, forward strand.
GCGCCTGACCCTGCTGCTGCAACTGGCGCGTGACGAGGCCATCGTGCGCAACCGCGAAGTGGCCTTCGAGGCCACCCCCGAGCGCTACCGCTTCATCGTCCGCACCGACACCGGCTGGACGCCGATGAACCAGGACGACCTGCTGCGCGAACGCGCTTTCCGCAACGCGCCCCTGCGCCTCCTGCTCGATCCGCCGGCGGCCGGCGGTGGTGGCGGCGACGCGCTGCGCGTGACCTTCGGCCGCGAGCCGGTACACAAGCCCTTCCGCCTGACCCTGGCCAGCGGTAACCACAGCGTGGCGATCCGCGCCGACGGCGTCGGCCACTTCGTCGTCGTCGATCCCGCCACCGAAGGCATCCAATGACATCCCGCGCGCAAGGCTTTACCCTGCTCGAGGTGCTGGTGGCCCTGGTCATCGTCGGCACCGCGCTCGGCGCCGGCCTGCGCGCCGTCGGCAGCCTGACCGCGAACAGCGCCGGCCTGCGCGCGGCCATGATGGCGACCTGGTCGGCCGAGAACCGGCTGGTGCAGATCCGCCTCGGCCGCGAATTTCCCGAAGTGGGCAAGCGCAACTTCGCCTGCGGCCAGGGCGACCTCGAATTGATCTGCCAGGAAGAAGTGCTGGTCAGCCCGAATCCCCAGCTGCGCCGGGTCGAGGTCTCGGTGTTCGACAAGGCCAATCCCGAGCGCCGCATCCTGAAGCTGGTCCAGCTGGTATTAAGGCCGCGATGAGGAGGCCGCGATGAAGGGAACGATGAAAGCGGCGCGCGGCTTCACGCTGGTCGAACTGCTGGTGGCGATCGGCATCCTGGCGATGGTCGCCGTGCTCGGCTGGCGCGGCCTGGACGGCATCGTGCGCGCCCGCAGCGCCCTGACCGAGCAAATGGAAACCACGCGCGGCATGCAGCTCGCCTTTGCCCAGCTGCAAAGCGACTGCGAGCACGCGGCCGACGCCAGCATCCTCGGACGCCGCCGTCCCTTCCTGCACCAGGAGGACGGCCGCATCACCCTGGTGCGTACCGTCTTCAACGAGAACGAGCCGGCCCGCCTGCAGGTCATCGCGTACCGCCTGGTGAACGGGCAGTTGCTGCGGCGCGAATCGATCGCCACGCGCGACCTGGTCCAGCTCGACGCGCTGTGGCAGGCCGCGATCAGCGACACCGACACGACTCCGGCGGTAGTGCTGCAGGGCGGCATCGAGGCGATGGCCGTGCTGATCTGGCAGAACGGCGCCTGGCGGCCCCAGGTGGACGCCAATCCGCAGGCGCCGGTGACGAGCGCCTCGGCGCTGGCCATCACCGGGCTGCAGGTGGTGCTGCGTCCGCGCGGATTTCCGCAGCCGCTGACCAAGTCCTTCCTGCTGGGGAGCATCTGATGCGCCCGCGTCAACAACCACGCCAACCCCGCCCGCGGCGCCAGCGCGGCGTCGCCGTCATCACCGCGCTGCTCCTGACCACGCTCGCGATCTCGATCGTCGCCAGCCTGTTCTGGCAGCAGCAGGTCGAGGTGCGCTCGATGGAGAACCAGCGCCTGAACCTGCAGACGCGCTGGATCCTGCGCGGCGCGCTCGACTGGGCCTCGCTGGTGCTGCGCCAGGACGCCATCGACAACCGCGAATACACGGCCTTGACCCACGTCTGGGCCACACCGCTGGCCGAGACGCGCCTGGACCAGTACATCGAGCGCGAGCGGGTCGAGGGTGAGGTATTCGACGCTTCCCTGTCGGGCAGCATCTCGGACGCCACCTCGCGTTACAATCTAAGCAATTTGTCGAGCGGCGGGCAGATCGATTTGGCCCAGGTGGATATTTTCGCGCGCCTGCTGAGCAACCTGCAGCTCAACCCGGCGCTGGCGAAGACGGCCGCGAACATGGTTGCCGCCGGCGCGCCGCCCGCGGCGACCGGGGCGGTCGATCCGGTCACCGGGCAGGAGCTCGACGGGCCGGGCGGCAAGCA
>DNCF01000111.1:0-2951 GCA_003484545.1 Massilia sp.
CAGCGCCGGGCGGCGCCTCCGGCGCGGCCGGCGGCTTCGGCTTGTTGCGCGGGCTGAAGCGGATGCCGCTGTCGTCGATCAGGATACTGGTCTGTTCCTTGCGGCCGCTGCGCTCGGCGCGCGGCAGGTCTTCGTCTGCGCTGGAGAACAATTCCTCCTGCAGGATGGCGCCGGCGATCAGGGTCAGGGCCGCGAACAGGAAAAACTTCCACCACGACAGCTGGGTGACCCAGGTCGCCACCGCATCGAAGGCGCGGTAGAGCCACGACAGGATGCCGGAAAAATAAACCTGGACTGGACTGCGGGCTTGCATGGTCGGGTGTTTGTGAAATGTCATTGCGGGTGCGAGTGTACCGCGTTGCCGTCATCCGGTGACGAAATATTGATTTAGGGAAGCACTGCCTTATTCATGGCGACGCCGAATTAAGTCAGTGCTTCGCTGGAATCTATCGCCGGCGCGCACCGCCTGTTGGGATGTCGCAACTTTACGTCATGATCGGGCCACGAAGCACGGTCTTTGCGACAGAGCGCAAAAACAGGCGACCGGGCTGCAGGCGGCGGGCGGAACAGGGCGCCGGCACAGCGTTGTAAGTTGCCCAAGGCACATTTAAAAACTGTCATTAGGAAATTTTGCGCGGTATGATGGGATAACGTCCTGGCCGCGCCAGCCCATCTTCGTTCAATGAAAGGGTATGCCGATGTCTGCCGTTCCAAAAACCTACCGCCTTGTCACCCGCAGCGATTTCGACGGACTGGTCTGCGCAGTCCTGCTCAAGCACCTGAACCTGATCGACGACATTCTCTTCGTCCACCCCAAGGACATGCAGGATGGGAAGATCGCGATCACGAACCGCGACATCACCACCAACCTGCCGTACGTGGCGGGCGCCCACCTGGTGTTCGACCACCACCTGTCCGAAACGATGCGCAACAGCGGCGCGCGCCCCAACCACGTGATCCAGCCGGACGCGCCGTCGGCGGCGCGCGTGGTCTGGGAGCATTACGGCGGGACGCGGGTCTTCCCGCCGGCCTGGAACGAGATGATGACCGCCGTCGACAAGGCCGACGCCGCCCGCTTTTCGCGCGACGAAGTGCTCGAGCCGGCCGGCTGGAACCTGCTGAACTTCCTGATGGACGCGCGTACCGGCCTCGGCCGCTTCCGCGACTTCCGCATCTCGAACTACCAGCTGATGATGGCTTTGATCGAGGCCTGCCGCACGATGTCGATCGACCAGATCATGGCCTTGCCCGACGTAAAGGAGCGCACGGCCTTGTACTTCGAGCACAGCGAGCGCTGCAAGGAGCAGATTCGGCGCTGCGCCCAGGTCCACCGCAACCTGGTGGTGCTCGACCTGCGCCAGGAAACGACCATCTTCGCCGGCAACCGCTTCATCATCTATGCGCTGTTCCCCGAGACGAACATCTCGATCCACGTCCTGTGGGGCCTGAAGAACCAGAACACCGTGTTCGCCACCGGCAAGTCGATCCTGAACCGCAGCTCGAACACCAACATCGGCGCCCTGATGCTCGAGTACGGCGGCGGCGGGCACGAGAACGCCGGCACCTGCCAGGTCTCGAACGAGATCGCGGAAGACGTGCTCGGGGCGCTGGTGCAGCGCATTACCAGCGAGGGGTAACCGCATCGGTGGGCACGGATTGCCTACGCCGGCAGCGGATTGCGCACCAGCTCGCGCGCCGCGTCCGGCGGCATCGGCTCGCTGAACCAGGTGCCTTGCAGGCCCTCGCAGCCGTGTCCCTTCAGGAATTCCATCTGCGAGCGGGTCTCGATGGCGTCGCCGATGACGGGCATGCGCAGGTTGTGGCCGATGTCGATCAGGGTGCGCGCCATGATGCTGCTGTCGCGCGGCTCGTCGTCGGCGATCGCATGCACGGCCTCCTTCGACAGCTTGAGCTGGCCGACCGCCAGCTCGCGCAGGAAGCCGAGGTCGGTCATGCCCTGGCCGAACTCGTCCACCGACAGCGTCAGGCCCAGCTGGCGCAGCTGTCCCGCCAGGTCGCGCACCTGGCCGGGATTGCGCATCAGGGTTTCCTCGCGCAGCTCGATCTGCAGGCTGTCCGGGGCCAGGCCGTGCAGGGCCAGGCGGGTGGCGATGCCGGCGACGAAATCCTGCTGCATGTATTCGCGCGCCGAGACGTTGACCGAGACCGGCACGCAGGTGACGCCGAGTTCCTTCAGCTCGCGCAGGAACAGGCAGGCCTGGTCCAGCACCCAGGCGCCGAACTGGACGATGCGGCCGCTTTCCTCGGCCTCGGACAGGAAGGCGCCGGGCAGCAGCACGCCGTGCTCGGGATGACGCCAGCGCAGCAGGGCCTCGAAGCTCTTCACGGTGCCGCTGCGCGCGTCGATGCAGGGCTGGTACAGCATGAACAGTTCGCCGCGCTCGATCGCGTGGGCCATGCCGGCGTCGAGCTTTTGCCGGGCGTCGGTGGTCGACTTCATGTCGCTCGAGAAGAAGTGGATCTCGTTGCGCCCGGTCGCCTTGGCGTGGTACATCGCCACGTCCGCCGAGCGCACCAGGTCGGCGGCGCTATCGCCGTCGTGCGGATACACCGCCACCCCGAGGCTGGCGCCGACCTCGATTTCCTTGTGCATGAACGAGACCGGCTGGGTCAGGCTCTGGCGCAGGCGCTCGATCATGCGCAGCGTGAAGCGCGGCGACGGTTGGTTCACCAGCACCATCACGAACTCGTCGCCGGACATGCGCGCCACCGTGTCGCTGTCGCGCACCGAGGCCAGCAGGCGCTTGGCGACCACCTTCAGCACCACGTCGCCGGCCTCGTGGCCATGGGTGTCGTTGATGGCCTTGAAGTTGTTCAGGTCGACCAGCACCACGGCCACCAGCGATTTCTGGCGCTGCGCCAGGTGCAGCGCGTGCTCGAGCCGGTCCCACAGCAGGTTGCGGTTGGCCAGGCCGGTCAGGGCATCGTGG
>DNCF01000111.1:3235-3471 GCA_003484545.1 Massilia sp.
TGATGACGCCGATGAAGTGGCTGGCCCGGCCGTGCTCGTCGAGCACCGGCGTGATGGTCAGGTCGTTCCAGAAGATGTCGCCGTTCTTGCGCATGTTGCGGAACACCACGTTCACCTCCTGCCGCGCGGCCACCGCGTCGCGCAGGCGGGCGCGCTCGTTGCTGTCCATGCCGGGCGCGGCCATGAAGCGCGAGTCGCGCCCGATCACTTCGTCGGTGCGGTAGCCGGTGATGCGC
>DNCF01000111.1:3770-4400 GCA_003484545.1 Massilia sp.
GGCCGCGTGCAGGGCGCGTTCGCGCAGGCGCAGTGCGCGTTCCTGGCGGCGCAGGTGCGTGATGTCCAGCCCCATGCCGAAGAGGTAGTGGTCGCCGTCGCAGGTCACGCGCGCGCCGCACAGCAGCATCGGCGTCTCGCGTCCGTCGCGCGCCTGGACGTCGGCCTCGAGCTCGACTTCGGCGCCTTCCTCGAACACGCGGCGGATGTGCTCGGCGATCATGGGGCGGGTACGCAGGTCGAACAGTTCGACCGCCCGCGTGGCGGCGGTCTCGTCGCGCGTCAGGCCGGTGATGCGTTCGTGGTTGCGGTTCCAGAGCACGAAGCGGCCCGCGCGGTTAATCGCATAGAAGGTACCGGGCAGCACGTCGACGATGGTCGAGAGCGGTGTGCGGCCGACGACGACCGCTTCCGGGGTATGCTCGTCCAGGACGTTGTCGATCGCTACGACCCAGAACTGAACGGCGCCGTCGGCGACGTGCTGGGGCGAGAGCGTCAGGTTGGCCTTCAGCGGCCCGGCGCGGGCGCGGCGCAACGTCACCGTGTTGGTCTGCCCATGGTTGGCGGCGAGGCCGCGCCAGTGGGCGCGGTGTGTGGCGAGAGCGGTGTTGGCGGTGGAGGCGGTGTAGGC
>DNCF01000109.1:0-12741 GCA_003484545.1 Massilia sp.
CGCGCCCAACCAGGGTCAGGGCGACGGGGCCGCCGGCCACCCACAGCCGGGCGCAATGTTCGGCCATCGACGAGGTCGCGCCGATAATGACGATTTTCTTGATTGAATTGGACATCAGGATCCCATGAGTCGGCGCGACAGGGCCGAGCTGATGCCCGGGTCGCGGTATGGCAGGAATTCGGCCAGGCGCGGATAGCCGGCCTCGAACAGCGCGCGTGGCATGCGTGCGTCCTTGGCCAGGTAGATCCGTCCGCCGGCCGCGGCGACGACGGCGTCGAGGCGTTCGAACAGGCGCTCGGTACCGGGGCGGTTCGGGAAGTCGAGCGCCAGCGTGACGCCTGGGCGCGCGAAACTGAGCATGCCCGGCGCTTCGCGGTTGCCGAAGGTCTTGAGCACGGCCAGGAAGGAGCCGTTGCCGTCGCGGCGGATCGCATCGAGCATCGCCTGTACCGCGTCGGCGCCGCTGTCGCGCGGCACCACGCACTGGTACTGGTAGAAGCCGCGCGGCCCGTACATGCGGTTCCACTCGAGCAGGTTGTCGAGCGGATAGAAAAAGCCCTGGTAGTGCGCGCGCGATGCGCCGGCGCGCCACTGGTGGGCACGGAAATAAGCCTCGTTGAACAGCGACAGCGACAGCTTATTGACCGCCGAGACCGGCGGCGTGAACGGCATGGTGCGCTGGCGTGGCGCCGGCTCCGTCGCGTCCGACCGCACGGGGTTGGCGCGCATGAAGATGCCGCGCCCCTTGCGCGACAGGCAGTCGATCCACGACACGGTGTATTCCCATTGCGCTTCGGACGCGTCGGCGAGGCCGAAGAATTCGCCGAGGTCGCCGTAGGGAATCGTTTCGGTGGAAAGCCAGGGGCCGGGCACCCGTTGCAGCTGCAGCTCGGCCTGCACCACCAGGCCGGTCAGGCCGGCGCCGCCGACGGTCGCGGCGAACCAGTCCGCTTCCTGCCGCGGCCCGCAAACGATGCGCCGGCCATCGGTACGCAGCAGCGTCAGGGAAGGCACGTGGTCGCCGAAGGATCCGCGGACGTGGTGGTTCTTGCCGTGCACATCGTTGGCGATGGCGCCGCCCACGGTGACGACCTGGGTGCCGGGCGTGACCGGCAGTGCCCAGCCGCGCGGCATCATCAGGCGCTGGATGTCGCGCAGCAGCACGCCGGGTTCGCAGACCAGGCGCCCGCTTTCCGGGTCGAAGGCCAGCAGGCGGTCGAGGCCGCGGGTCTGCCACAGCGTGCCGCCCGGATTCAGGCACACGTCGCCGTAGCTGCGCCCCATGCCGTAGGCCAGGCCCGGCAGCGGCGCGGCGATCTGGGCGGCCAGGTCGATCCGGTCGCTCAGCACCCGCAGCGCATGCTGCGGCGCCGACAACCGCCCCCAGGACGAGACAGTTACCATGTCCAGCCAATGGCGGCGAGCGCCACGATGAGGCCGAAGGTCGTGCCGGCCAGCAAGCTGACCCTGTCCTTGACGGCGAACACGACCGGATCGTCATGCATGTGGCCGCGGTGGGCCTGCAGCCAGATCCAGCTGACCCAGAACAGCATCACGGGGACGGCAGCCCAGACCAGTTCGGGCGTCGCGTACTGGACGATTACCGCTTCGCTGTTCAGGTACAGGGCCAGCACGAGCACCGCGGCAATGCCGGTATTAATTCCGAGCATCTGGATCAGCGGCGCATCGGCGGTCGCGTAACCGCGGCCATGCGCCTTGTCCTTGCCGTTCATGATCTGCAGCTGCAGTTCCGCATAGCGCTTGACGAAGGCCAGGGACATGAACAGGAACATCGAAAATGCGAGCAGCCAGAACGACATCGGCAAGCCGGCCGCGGCGCCGCCGGCGACGATGCGCAGCGTGTACAGGACGGCGAGGGCCAGGCAATCGAGCAGCACCAGCTGTTTCAGGCGCAGGGAGTAGGCGCAGGTGACGGCAAAGTAGACCAGCAGCCAGAACATGAAGTCCGGGCCGACGCGGCTGCCGAGCACCAGGCTCAGGCCGAACAGGACCGGCGCCAGCACCACGCCCATCCAGGCGGGCACCGCGCCCGAGGCAAACGGACGGGCGCGCTTGCGCGGATGCGTCCTGTCGCTTTCCAGGTCGAGCAGGTCGTTGGCGATGTACACGGTCGAGGCGCACAGGCTGAACGAGGCAAAGGCCAGCAGCAGGCCGATCCAGCTGTCGCCGTTGAAGACCTCGTGCGCCGCCAGCAGGGGCACGAACAGCAGCCCGTTCTTGAGCCACTGGTGGGCGCGCAGCACGCGGCGCAGCATGCCCATGCCCAGCGCGGGACTGGGAAATTCCTTTTCGACTTCGCACAGCCTGCCCGCCTGCCGCGCCAGGCCGGCGCGCGCGTTCACGACGATCGCGCGGCGCGCGCCTTGCCACACGTGCAGGTCGGCGCTGGAATTGCCGACGTAATCGTAGCCGCCGCGGCCAAACCGGGCCTCCAGCGCGTCGGCCTTGTTGCGGCCGGCCAGGTTCGAACTGCCGTCGCTGGCCATGACTTCATCGAAGAAACCGAGGTGGTCGGCAATCGGCTCGGCAATCGAGCGGTCCGAGGCGGTGCACAGGATCAGGCGCCGGCCTGCCGCATGCTGGGCCTGCAGCCATGCCAGCAGGTCCTGGTTGTACGGCAGCGAGGATGGGTCGAAGGCGACACGGCTGGCCAGGTTGCTCTTCAGGTGCGCCTTGCCGCGGGCCAGCCAGTAAGGGATGCGCAGTAAATCCAGGGGCTTGTCCCGCATGACCCGCAAGGCGGATTCATGGAGCATGTCGGTACGGATGAGGGTACCGTCGAGATCGACGACTATCGGATGCAATTTTCGTTCCTAACCGCATCTACGGACACTGTCCGGAGCATCTATCGGACATATCGCGGCACCTGAAAAATACATACCGATAGTAAAGAGATATTGTGGATTTTTTGAAAACCCTGCCATTATAGCGGACGTCCAGCCGAGCGGACTTGCACTAACCCGGGAGGTCCGGTCGACAGACCCAGGCTTCAGGATGCGTTACCGCTATCGCCACCTTGCGGGCGCACCTTCAACACCACCTTGTTCATCACGTAGGTCAACGGCAGCAACACGATGGTGACAAGCAAGGGCCCGAGCGCAGGGGGAACCCGAAGGAAACGAACCAGGGATTCCAGCAGCAACGCCGCCGACAGATACTGGACAAGGTAGACCAGCGGATAGGCAAACAAACCCTTCCACGACAGCGCCACCTTGAAGACGAACCTGGCGTTGAGCCAGTAAGCCAGAACGATCCCGATCAGGTAGGCGCAAAAATACGCCACCTGATAAGGGACCATCTGGATGAGCGCCAGATACAGCAGATAGGTAGACAGCGTGTTGGCGACACCGCCGCACAGGAAGCGCAGCCAACGCTGCCAATCCATGGTTTTGCCGATTCGCATCATGTCAGAATCGGGCGGCTCATTGCTGCTGCTTACCCTGGACGATCTCGACAAACTCCGCATAGTCACGAATGTAGTCGTCCGCCTCGTAATAATGCGAAGTGAACACCAGCAAGACGGCGTCGCTCGAATACTTGTACTGGATGCCCCAGGTCAGCGGCGGCAGGTAGATGCCCATGTCCGGCGACTCGAGCAGCACTTCGCAACGGTCATGGCCATCGTCGACCACCACGGCACAACTGCCCTTTACGCACAACAGGAACTGATGGCAACGATGATGGGCATGTTCACCTCGCGTTTTTTCGCTGGGAACATTGAAGACAAGGAAGTAGCGCTTGACGTCAAACGGTATATCTTTCGGAAATTCGCCCACCGACAGGTCGCCGCGCGGGTCGCGGACCATTTTTGCGCGGTGTAGCGTGACATCGCCAATCCCCAGACGCATGACAGCCTGGCTCTCGGGAAACTCGGCCTGCTTGTGCCAGAGCCGGTTGCCCGTACCCGGCGCTTTCTCCACGTAGCCCGTGATGCGCGCCGGGACGCCCGACACGATGGCGTACGGAGGCACGGCCTGCGCAACCAGGGCGCCTGCTTCGACGATGGCGCCGGCGCCGATCCTGACGCCGCGCTGCACGGTCGCGCCGGCACCGAGCTGGCTTCCCGCACCGACAACGATGTCGGACGACGCGCCATCGGGCGCACGCTCGAGGGTCACGCCCGGGCCGATGCGCGCGCCGCGCTCGACATGCACTCCCGGCCACACCTGGGTGAACCCTTCGACATGGCTGTCGTGCCCCAGCCTGGCGCCCGGATAGACGACGACGAAATCACCCAGGCGGCAGGTATCCGCGACTTCGGCACCCGGATGGACAAATGGGGAAATGGCTTGGCTCATTGCTTCAACGCTTACGCTGGTAGGTGGAAAAAATATGGGAACAAGGTCCGAAGTTCAGCCGCGAGTTCAGCAATCCAGTCGGCGCCTGCCCCACCGAGCCGGCTCAGAAAGCCATAGGGCGCACACAACTCGGCACGGGTTTCTGCGATCAGATCCGTCATTCATTCACCTTGTTATCAATGCTGACGGCGACGACCGCCAGCGGCCTTTGTTTGCTGTTTTCGTACGCGCGCCAGGCATAGGTTCCCACCAGGCCAAGACCGAGCAGATTCAGCGCGCCGAGCACCAGCACGGCCAGCATCGTTGCCGCGTATCCCGGCACCGAAATGGCGCCTGCGAGACGTCCGACCAGCACCACCAAGGCGGCCAGCAGGGAAACCGCCGAGCCAAGCGCGCCAATGCGCATCAACAGGCGGATCGGATAGTCAGTGAACGCGAAGATGCTATCCATCATGTAATCGATCTTCTTGCTCAGGGTCCAGGCTGATTTTCCCTCCTGACGCATCTGGCGCTTGTAGCCGACCAGCTTGCGCCGGAATCCCAGCCAGAAAATCAGGGCGATCAGGGATGAGCGCGACTCCTCGAGCGCCAGCAGTTGATCGCGAAATGCCACGTTGCAGCCGAACACATCGACACCGCCGGGCGGCATGTCGGGCACGACCAGTTTGCGGTACAGGGCCCAGAACAGCGACGAGGCCGCACGCGAAGTACGTGGATCGTCACGGCCATCGCGCGTCCCGATCGCGACGTCGCACTCGTCGGCTGCGAGCGCCTTGAAGAAGGCGACCAGCAGCTCGGGCGGCTCCTGGAGATCGGCTGCCATGACGCCGAAATAGCGACCACGCGCCGCGCGCAACCCCGTACGGATCGCCGGGAACGAGCCGAAGTTGCGCGAATGCGCGAGTAACTGGGCAGGAAATGCCAGTTTCCCGATCTGTTCGCGCAGCAATGCGAACGACTGGTCCGGACTGCCGTCGACAACGAAAACCGCTTCCATTTCGCCACCGAGTTCGCGGCTCATGCCGATCAGGGCGGCAATCAGTCGTGGAATCGACTCGGCGTTCTTGTAGACTGGTACGACAACGGAATACTTCATGCTCACCAGGCGTTGACGGCCGCAATCACACGACCGACGTTCTCGTCGCTCATTTCTGGATAACACGGCAAGGTCAGAATGTCAGCCGCCAGACGCTCCGTATTTTCGAGGCGCAGGTCCGCATAACGGTCGCCAAACAGCGGTTGCCGATGATCGGGGATCGGGTAATGTACGTCGGAAGCGATACCGGCTTCGCGCAGGTGTGCCCGCAATGCGTCACGCCGCGGGCTGCGCACCACATACAGATGGCCGACATACGCCGCACCGGACGCATTCGGCACCTGCACTTCGGGGTGGTTCAATTCGGCACTGTAGCGTTCGGCAATTGCGCGGCGACGTGCGTTGGCGGCGTCGAGCCCAGGCAGGAAAGCGCCAAGAATAGCGGCCTGCATTTCGTCCAGGCGGCTGTTGCGCGCTCCGGCGACCTGGACCTTGTACTTCTCGGACCAGCCATACTGACGCAGGGCGCGCATGCGCTCTGCGATGGAAGCGTCACTCGTCACCACGGCTCCGCCGTCGCCGAGAGCGCCGAGGTTCTTGGTAGGATAAAAACTGAAGCTTGCTGCAGCGCCGAACGTGCCGGTGCGCTTGCCGTCGACGCTCGCACCATGCGCCTGGGCGCAATCTTCGAACAAAGGCACGCCGCGTTGCGCGCACAAAGCGGCGATCTGGACGATCTCGGGAGCGGCCAAGCCGTACAGATGGGTGACCACCACTGCCTTGACCCCGGCGTCGAGCGCGCGCGTGACCTCGGCCAGCGTCGCACAACGGCTGTCGAGATCGACATCCATGAAGAACGGTTCGGCACCGATCGCCAGCAGGGCCGTGGTCGTATACATGCTGGCGTTCGCGACGGTGGCGACCTGGTCGCCGGGAGCGACGCCAAGGGCCTTCAAGCCCAGTTCGATCGCATCCGTTCCGTTTGCAACCGTAATGCAATCACTCGCTCCCAGATAGGCCGCGAATGCCGTTTCGAACTGCTTTACCTCCGGGCCAAGCACCAGCCAGCCGCTGTCAACCACCCGATTGACCGCCGCCTTGATCTGTTCCTGGCACTGCGCGATCCGCGCGGACAAGTCATTAATTTGCTGCATCAGTTAAGCCCTCGGAAACCCACGCGGCATTGCACGTGATTATTTAAGATTTTGAAACATTTCGTATTGCAAGCCCGACGGGAATGACATCCGGGCTGGCTTTGGGTGGTGGAGACAGCCAGTAGGCTCGCCAGCATCTGTCGTGTCGACGCGCATTGCGCCACGCGTGCGCATGCCTGACCGGCAGGTGATCACATTTCTTTTTCTGCCAGTACCCTCAGCAAGTAGCGGCCGTAGCCGTTCTTTTCCAACGGCGCAGCCAGCTTTGCCAACTGTTCGGCATTGATGTAGCCCTTGCGAAACGCAATCTCCTCCGGACAACACACTTTCAGGCCTTGGCGCTTTTCGAGCGTGGCGATGAATTGTCCGGCTTCCAGGAGAGAGTCATGGGTACCGGTATCGAGCCAGGCGGTTCCCCGCCCGAGGAATTCGACGTCCAGTCGTCCGCGTTCCAGATAAACACGGTTGACATCGGTGATTTCGTATTCGCCGCGGGCCGAACGTTTGATCGTCGAAGCAATATCGCAGACATCGGCATCGTAGAAATACAGCCCGGTCACGGCGTAGTTCGACTTCGGCGCAGCCGGCTTCTCCTCGATACTGACCGCCCGGCGCCGGGAATCGAATTCGACTACCCCATACCGCTCCGGGTCCTGTACGTGGTAAGCAAACACCGTGCTTCCCGAGTTGCGCTCCCCAGCGGAGCGCAATTTTGTCTCCAGGTCGGTGCCATAGAAAATATTGTCGCCCAGGATCAAGGTGGCCGGGGAACCGTCGAGGAAAGTGCGGCCGATGACAAATGCCTGGGCCAACCCGTCAGGCTTGGCCTGCACGGCGTAAGACAGGTTCAGCCCCCATTGACCGCCATCCCCCAGGAGGTCCGCGAAGCGATGGGTGTCTTCAGGCGTGGAAATGATGAGGATGTCGCGGATCCCTGCCAGCATCAGCGTCGACAGCGGATAGTAGATCATCGGCTTGTCGTATACCGGCAAAAGCTGCTTCGACACGCTACGCGTTACAGGGTACAGGCGCGTTCCCGATCCTCCGGCGAGGATGATGCCTTTACGCCGATGTCGCCCGCTCATCGTGGCACCTCGCTCACTGTATTTCTGCCTGCATAGTTCTTATCGATCCATTTCAGGTAATCCCCGGACTGGACGTTGCGGACCCATTCCTGATGGGAGAGGTACCACTCCACTGTCTTGCGAATTCCGCTTTCGAAGCTTTCTGCCGGTTTCCAGCCGAGTTCGCGTTCGATCTTGCGGGCATCGATCGCGTAGCGGCGGTCGTGACCAGGCCGATCGGCGACGAAGGTAATCTGCTCGCGGTAGCTGCCGCTCGACTTTGGATCGAGCTCATCGAGAATGTCGCACAGGCGGGTGACAACCTCCAGGTTGGTCTTTTCGTTCCAGCCGCCAACGTTATAGGTTTCACCAACGCGGCCATGAGCAAGCACCTCGCGGACTGCGGCGCAGTGGTCCCGCACATAGAGCCAATCGCGGACCTGACGTCCGTCGCCGTAGATGGGCAGCGGCTTGCCGGCGCGGGCGTTCGAGATCACCAACGGAATCAGCTTCTCGGGGAAATGGTACGGACCGTAATTGTTCGAGCAGTTGGTGGTCAGCGTCGGCAGGCCGTAGGTGTGGTGATAGGAGCGCACCAGGTGGTCGGATGCGGCCTTGCTGGCGGAATAGGGACTGTTGGGTGCGTAAGGCGTGGCCTCGGTGAACGGCGGATCGTCGGCGCCAAGCGTGCCATACACCTCGTCGGTAGAGACGTGCAGGAACCGGAAACCTTGCCGCGCCTCCTCTTGCAAGCCGCTCCAGTAAGCACGTGCTGCTTCAAGCAGGCTGAAGGTGCCATTGATATTGGTTCGGATGAATTCCTCCGGACCGTGGATGGAACGGTCGACATGACTTTCCGCTGCAAAATGCACGATGGCGCGCGGCCGATAAATCGCGAGCAGTTCAGCCACCAGAGCGCTATCGCAGATATCTCCCTTTACAAAGCGGTGACGTTCATCGCCGTCGATACTGCGCAAATTGTCCAGGTTGCCGGCGTAGGTCAGTCGGTCAAGATTGACTACCGGCTCATCGCTTTGTGCCAGCCAGTCAAGAACGAAGTTCGAGCCGATGAAGCCAGCCCCGCCCGTTACGATAATCATTCAAATTTCCAAGCAGTAGTAAGAGATCAGCTAAAGTAGCTTGGCCCCTCGGCGTCCGGGTTGGCAACGAAGCAGGCGCATGCAATAGTGAATGTTAGCATGATGTCTTGAGGTTACCCAATTATCAAGTCGCGCGCTGTGCCATAATGTCAAGAACTGACATCTCCGCTGAAGCGGCATAGGTCACTTAACAAACAAATGAGAATGCACCGTTATTAGTGCAATACGCAATACCTTCATCTGATTTTCACGGAATCTACAAGGAAGTACGCTCGGACAGACATGCGCCGTGTAACAAAACACGCGTGGCGCGTTGAATGAAAGGTTTCCCCGGGCATTCCGGAGGCGCTGATTTGTCGCCGCACTCATATCGGCTGTCATGCAACTGGCAATCACCTACGCGCTGTTCGCACTTGTCGCCACGATCGTCAACATCGTCGCGCAGGATGTCGTCATGCGTCTTCATGACAGCCGCTTCGCCCTCGTGCTCTCGATGGTCGTCGGCACCCTCGCTGGCTTGGTCGTCAAGTACGTGCTCGACAAACGCTATATCTTCCGTTTTCAGGCGCGCGACCTGATCCACGATAGCCAGACCCTGGCGCTGTACACCTTGATGGGGCTGGCAACGACGGCGATCTTCTGGGCTTTCGAGCTCGGTTTTGCTTACCTGCTGGAGTCGCGTGAAATGCGCTATCTCGGCGGCGCGATCGGCCTGGCGATCGGCTACGTCACCAAATACCACCTGGACAAGCGGTACGTGTTCCAGACCACCCGACCGGAGCAACATATTGAGCAATAAGGCAGTTTCTCGTCCCACCTCGCGCAACCTCGTCCAGGAAGCACCGCCCCGCCCACCTGTGCATGCCCCCCGCGCAAGCGGCAGTATACCGATCGGACGCCAGCTATTCATCCTGGCTTGCGCCGCCGTCACGCTGGGCGCCCTGGCGATGATTCTACGCGCAGGGCATCCGCTCCAGGCCTACCTGGTCAATTCCGATGCGTTCTACCTGCCGGTCCTGTTCGACGACCTGCTGGCGCGCGGCGGCCGGCTGGCCGACTGGTACCTGACGCCTGCGCCCTATTTCTTCCCGGACTTCCCGCTCTACCTGCTGGCGTGGCTGCTTGGCGCCGATGTCTTCCAGCAGGTCGCGGCGTTCGCGCTACTCCAGGTCGTGGCCACCGGCGCCGCCCTGTTCCTGCTGGCGCGCCAGATCCTGGAGCACGACCGGCTGCCGGCCGCGGCAGCGCTGTCGATCCTGTTCGTCTGGCTGGGACTGCATGCCGGCGATCCTTTCGTGCGCCTGTTCTCCAGCGCCCACCATTATGGCGCCTTCGTCGCGGCGCTGTTGCTGGTCGCGCTCTGGCTCCAGCGCGATGCCGGCCCGAATGGCAAGCCGGACCGGCGCCTGGACGCCGCCGTCGCCATCCTGGTATTCGTGAGCACGCTGTCGGACGCCCTGTTCCTGGTGCAGGCGGTGCTGCCCCTGGCTGCTGCGGCGCTGCTCTGTCGCCAGGAACGATTCGGCGGCGCGGCGCGCCGCGCGTTCGCGCAGCTGTTGGCGCCAGCGCTGGCGGCAATGATTTCCTACCGTTTCCTGGTGGCGCATCCCACCCGTTACAAGACCAGGATCGGCTTCGGCCAGTTCGGCGCCCACTTCGACGAGATGAGCGCCATGGGGAGCGCCCTGTTCGGCCCCCGCCCCCTGCTGGCGGCGGCGCTGCTGCTGGTCCTGTTCGCCGGCGCCGCCTGCATCGCCCTCCTCCTGCGCGGCCGCCTGCCCGCCAGGGTGCCGCGCCCGGTGGCGCTGCTGCTGGCGTTTGCGACACTGTCGTGCGCCGCGACCGTCGGCGTGATGCTCCTGAGTACGAATGTCCAGCCGGTGCCGCGCTACCTGATCGCGGCCCTGTCCTGGCCGCTCGTCGCAGGGCTGTTCGGGCTGTCCTGGCTGCTGCGCCGCCATTTCCGCCATGCGGCGCTGGGGCTGGCCGCGGGATGCACGGTTTTACTGGCGGCCGAGGCCTGGCAGGTGAAGGACGTGCGCAATGCGCAGAGCTATTACTATCCGCAGCAGATCGCCTGCATCGATCGCGCGCTGGCAGCGGCCGGGGCGCGGCACGGGATCGCCCAGTACTGGGACGCGAAGCTGCTGCAAGGCCTGAGCCGGAACCGCCTGACGCTGGCGCAGCACTTCGCAACGCTGGAGCCGATGCAATGGATTACCTCGGAGCGCTTCTTCGCCACCCGCTACGACTTCGCGATCATTGCCGAGCGGGAAGTGCCTGAATTTCGGCTGCCGCGCGCACGACTGCTTGCCTTGAATGGCGAACCGGCGCAGGTCGTGCACTGTGGCGATCGTACCGTCCTGCTCTACGGCGCCGGCGGCCTGCGCGTCGCCCCGGACATGGCCGCGCCTCGGTAAGCCGGCGGCCACGGCGCGCCTGCGTATGGGGGCGGCAATCCGGCCCCGCGCCCGCGCGCCGCTTGCGTGAAACCACGCACAGTCGGCCTGCCTTGCCTGGGTTAGCATCAGGCATCCTCGGCTTTTCAGCCTGGGCACGTCTTGGGCACCCAGGAAAATCACAATGGCAACCGGATCACACCGCGAAGACGACGACAAGAAAGACCTCGACCCGCAGGGCGACGGCCAGAGCGTCGGCGTGCCGGCCGACGGCCAGCTCGAAGGTTCGGCCTACAATCCGCTGGGCAATCCCGGCCTGCGCCACTGGCAGGCCAGCTACATCGACAAGGCCGGCCTGGAAGACCGCGGCAACATCTTCTTCGCCGCCGTCGAGATGACGCGCATGCCGATGCTGGTGACCGATCCGCGCCAGCCGGACAACCCGATCGTCTTCGTCAACCGCGCCTTCCTCGACCTGACCCTGTACGACGAGCAGGAGGTCATCGGCCGCAACTGCCGCTTCCTGCAGGGCCCGCAGACCGACCCGGCCACGGTCGCCGAGATCCGCGCCGCGGTCGCCGAGGAGCGCGCCGTCGCGCTCGACATCCTGAACTACAAGGCCGACGGCACGCCATTCTGGAACGCCCTTTACCTGGGTCCGATCTTCGACCACGAAGGGCACTTGCTGTACTTCTTCGCCTCGCAGATGGATGTCACCGAACGCCGCGCCACCGAGCAGTCCTCGATGCAGGCCCAGAAGATGGAGGCGATCGGCCAGTTGACGGCGGGGATGGCCCACGACTTCAACAACCTGCTGCAGGTCATCAACGGCAACCTGGAGCTGGCCCTGCTCGGCCTGGGCGGCAACCCGAATGCCGGCGAACCGATCCGGCGTGCCCAGCGCGCCGCCATGAAGGCCGGCAGGCTCACCCAGCAATTGCTGACCTTCGCGCGCAAGCAGCGCCTCGAGCCGCGCCGCGTCAACCTGAATTCGCTGCTGGTCGAGTTTTCGGAGATGCTGGTGCGTACCCTCGGCGGCAAGGTCGAGCTGCATCTCGACCTGAAGCCCGGCCTGCCCTACTGCACGCTCGACCCCACCCACCTGGAAATGGCCCTGCTCAACGTCCTGATCAACGCGCGCGACGCGATGCCGCAGGGCGGCAAGGTCAAGGTCGGCACCTCCCTGCTGCGTCACGGCGGCGAGGACGGCAGCCACGTGGTCATCTGCGTGATCGACGAAGGCGAAGGCATGTCGCCGGAGGTCATGCGGCGCGCGACCGAACCCTTCTTCACGACCAAGGGTCCGGGAACCGGACTCGGCCTGGCGATGGTGCACGGCTTCGTCCAGCAGTCGCGCGGCCGGCTCGAAATCGACAGCACGCCCGGCGAGGGCACGACGGTGCGCATGGTGTTCCCGGTCTCCGACGGCGCCGCCGACGCCCTCGGCAGCGCGAATGCGCCGGCCGCCACGGCGGAAGAGGAAGCGGCCCGGCCGCGCATCCTCGTGGTCGAGGACAACGAGGACGTGCGCGAGTTGGCGGAAACCATGCTCGGGGCGGCCGGCTATACGGTGGTCTCGGCTTCCAGCGGCGAGCGCGCGCTGGAACTGCTGGACGGGGGCAAGAAGATCGACCTGCTGTTCACCGACGTGATCATGCCGGGCGGCATG
>DNCF01000109.1:12989-13302 GCA_003484545.1 Massilia sp.
GTGATCATGCCGGGCGGCATGAACGGCCTGCAACTGGCGGAACGCGTGCGCGAGCGGCGTCCGGAAACGCCGATCCTGATCACCACCGGCTACATGGAAGAACTGCCCTCGCCCACGGGACGCACCCAGCCGCTCGACGTCCTCAGCAAGCCCTATCGCCAGGAAGAATTGCTGTCGCGGGTGCGCGCGATCTTGCCAGGGGTGTCGTGATCCATCGTGTGAAACGGCGCTGCGGCTGCGCGAAGGCTGGCTGAACGCGTGGGAGGCATCCAGGCCGCGTGTACGCACACGACCGGGTGCAGCCGCCCACCCT
>DNCF01000486.1:0-3296 GCA_003484545.1 Massilia sp.
GTGAAGGAAGAACTGACGACGACCCTGAGGACTGACGCCGCCGGTCCCGTGCAGCCCAGCGCCGACGCGCGCGAGCAGGTGCTGGCCACCGTCGCCAAGCTGCCCGGCCTGCCGGGCGTGTACCGCTACTTCGACGCCAACCAGAACGTGCTCTACGTCGGCAAGGCGCGCAACCTGAAGAACCGGGTGTCGAGCTACTTCCAGAAAAACCTGTCGAGCCCGCGCATCGCGATGATGGTTTCGCAGATCGCGCACCTGGAAACGACGGTCACCCACAGCGAGGCCGAAGCCCTGATCCTGGAAAACAACCTGATCAAGGCGCTGAAGCCCCGCTACAACATCCTGTTCCGCGACGACAAGTCCTACCCCTACCTGAAGATCACGGGTGGCGACTTCCCGCGCATGGCCTATTACCGCGGCGCCCTCGACAAGAAGAGCCAGTACTTCGGTCCCTTCCCCAGCGCCTGGGCGGTCAAGGAGTCGATCCAGATCCTGCAGAAGGTGTTCATGCTGCGCACCTGCGAGGACAGCGTGTTCGCCAACCGCACCCGGCCTTGCCTGCTGCACCAGATCGGCCGCTGCAGCGGCCCCTGCGTGAACCTGATCGAGAAGGACGAATACCGGGTCGACGTGGAGAACGCGGCGAAATTCCTGCGCGGGCGCCAGACCGAGGTCATGGAAGACCTGCAGGCCAAGATGCACGGCTTCGCCGAGAAGCTGATGTTCGAGCAGGCGGCGGGCGTGCGCAACCAGATCCAGTCGCTCTCGCGCGTGCTGCACCAGCAGAGCATGGAAACGACCGGTGACGCCGACGTCGACGTCATCGCCGTGGTGGTGCAGGGCGGACGCGCCTGCGTCAACCTGGCCATGGTGCGCGGCGGGCGGCACCTGGGCGACCGCGCCTATTTCCCGACCCAGGTCGGCGAGGCGATCGCCGAGCAATCGATCGAATGCGAAGTGCTGGCCGCCTTCCTGGTCCAGCACTACACCGACAAGTTCATTCCGAACTGCCTGATCCTGAACATCGAGTTCGACCAGCCGGAACTGATGATGGCCCTGACCGAGCAGTGCGGGCACCGGATCAACCTGATCTTCCAGCCCCAGGGCCAGCGCCGCCAATGGCTTGAGCTCGCTCAAAAGGGCGCGGAGATCTCTCTGGCCCGCCTGTTGTCTGAACAAGGGTCGCAGCAGTCGCGCACTCGCGCCCTGGCTGAAACCTTGTCGCTGGACGCGACCGACCTCGATACCCTGCGCATCGAGTGTTTCGACATCAGCCACACGGCGGGCGAAGCGACGCAGGCGTCCTGCGTGGTCTTCCACCACCACGCGATGCAGAACTCGGAATACCGGCGCTTCAACATCAACGGCATCACGCCGGGCGACGACTATGCGGCGATGCGCCAGGTCCTGACGCGCCGCTACGAGAAAGTCGCCAGCGGCGACGGCGTCATGCCCGACGTCGTGCTGGTCGACGGCGGCAAGGGCCAGGTCGAAATGGCGCGCCAGGTGTTCTCCGAGCTCGGCCTGGACATCAGCCTGATCGTTGGCGTGGCGAAAGGGGAAGGGCGCCGGGTCGGCCTGGAAACGCTGATCTTCGCCGACGGCCGCGCGCCCCAGGAGCTCGGCAAGGAATCGGCCGCGCTGATGCTGGTCGCCCTGATCCGCGACGAAGCCCACCGTTTCGCGATCACCGGCATGCGCGCCAAGCGCGCCAAGGCGCGCCAGGCCTCGCGCCTCGAGGAGATCGAAGGCATCGGCGCCAAGCGCCGCCAGCGCCTGCTGGCCCGCTTCGGCGGCCTGCGCGGCGTGATCGATGCGAGCGTCGAAGACCTGTGCCAGGTCGAAGGCATCTCGACCGCGCTGGCGGAAGAGATTTATCGCCAGCTGCACTGAGCCGGCCACCCTGCGAACGCACCAAGGGCGCGCGCGTCCTTCTGTTCTCGTAGGGTGGGCTCTCGAGCCCACGCGGTACCCCGGCTGATCAGTCTCGGCTGTCCGCGGAGCCCCGCACCGTCTCGATCGGTCTGAGCACCTTGACCCGTATCCGCTCGCTTGCTCGACCGCGCATGCGCTCTACCGCGTGGGCACAAGTGCCCACCCTACGAAAGCAAAAGCCGGCCATCCTGCGGAAGCACCGGGGACGCTCGCGCACCGGGCGTTTCGCAGGGTGGGCTCTCGAGCCCACGCGGTACCACGGCTGATCCGTCGAGCAAACAAGCGGAGCCGGGCATGCTCCAATCATGTAATTCGCCCCGGCGCGCCGTGAACAGCCGCGAGTTGAGCCGCCGCCGTACCGCGTGGGCACAAGTGCCCACCCTACGAAAAGCCGCTCCGGCGCCCGTCGCTCCACCCATTACTGCCGAGCTCAACTAGTCCAATTTGCAATACCCATGTAGACTAGCGGCGCACGCTTTTTTAACGGTAAGCCGGTTCGCGCCATTTATGCCTTTTAACATCCCGATTCTCCTGACCTGGTTACGTGTAGCACTCATCCCCCTGGTTGTCGGCGTCTACTACCTTCCCACCCACTGGCTTCCCGTCGCGGACCGCAACCTGGCCGCGACCCTGGTCTTCATCGTCGCGGCCGTCACCGACTGGTTCGACGGTTTCCTGGCGCGGCGCTGGAACGAGACCTCGGCCTTCGGCGCCTTCCTCGACCCGGTCGCGGACAAGCTGATGGTCACCGGCGCGTTGCTGGTGCTGATCCAGCTCGACCGCGTCGACGCCATCATCGCCTTCATCATCATCGGCCGCGAGATCACGATCTCGGCGCTGCGCGAATGGATGGCGGAAATCGGCGCGCGCAAGTCGGTCGCCGTCAGCTCGCTGGGGAAGGTGAAGACCGCTGCCCAGATGGCCGCGATCCCGATGCTGCTGTTCCACGACCCGCTGCTCGGGCTCGACACGCACTACTGGGGCCAGCTCTTCCTCTGGATCGCCGGCGTGCTGACGGTATGGTCGATGTTCTACTACCTGCGCCGTGCGTGGCCGCTGATCAAGGAAAAAAGTGGAAATATGTAAGATTACTTCTTCGTCATCCTTGACGTCCGGTTCAGATAGTCTATAATGCTTGCCTGTTGCGAATGACAACGCAGCAAACGAAAGACAAAGCGGGAGTAGCTCAGTTGGTAGAGCGCAACCTTGCCAAGGTTGAGGTCGAGAGTTCGAGACTCTTCTCCCGCTCCAACGTTTGCGGTGATGTCGAAGCGATAAATTGTAGTAACAAGTTGTCTTGGAAGTTGAAACGATTTCTGCGATAATGCGTGTCTCCAGAATGCGGGAGTAGCTCAGTTGGT
>DNCF01000486.1:3375-5913 GCA_003484545.1 Massilia sp.
CGAGACTCTTCTCCCGCTCCAGAATTCAGAGAAGGCAGCCTTCTCGTGTTGATTTGGCTTATAACCCGCCAGCTCAGCAGTCGTAACATATACTCTGGCGAGGTAGCAAAGCGGTTATGCAGCGGCCTGCAAAGCCGTCTAGACGGGTTCGACTCCCGTCCTCGCCTCCAGAATAAAGAAGTCCAAAAAATAGCCCAACGTCGTTTGGGCTATTTTCATTCTGGGCCTCATGCAAGATTTCCAAAATGATCACCCGCCGCGACATCGACACCCTCAAGCAAGCCTGCGCGCTCACCCTGCGTGTCTGGCGCGAAGCCTTTCCCTTTTTCCTCAGCATCGAGCTCTGGCTGATGGTGCTGGTTGCCGGCGCCACCGTCGGCGGCCTGTTCCTGGCCGTGCTGCACGACGCGCGCAGCCTGCTCGCTTTCGGCTTCGCGATCGGCTACGTCGCCCTGCGCTCGGTACTGCACGTCAAGCGCATCGTGACCTGGCCTTTCGTCTGAAAAGACACGGCTTTCAGGCTTGCCCGGCACCCGCAACGCAGGCGGGCAGGGCGCTTGCGCAGCTTTTCAGGGCAGAGCTCGCTTTTGCTTGATGTTTCTCAGGGCCCGCCAGCCCAACAGTCGTACTATGAAGTCTGGCGAGGTAGCAAAGCGGTCATGCAGCGGCCTGCAAAGCCGTCCAGACGTGGTTCGACTCCCGTCCTCGCCTCCACATTATTCGCACGTCAGCTGGCACATCAGTTGACACATCAATGCGCACATCGCCGGCTTCCGCCGGCGATGTGCTTTCTGCCTGCCCGTGCCGGCTGCCCTCGTGCCGCCGCCGTTCCGCCTGGCGCCGGGCATACCCCGGCTTTTGCTCGTCGGACTACGTCGCCCATGTAACTGGGGATCGCTCCCTACAGGGCGCCGAGCGTGGTCGGTATGGCACAATGCCGTTCTCTTTGCACGTTGGCAACGCAACCGGCTCGGTTGCCCCGCATTCCGATCCATGATCCTGAAAACCGCACTGCTGTTCGTCGCGACCGCGATTGCCGAAATCGTCGGCTGCTTCCTTCCCTACCTCTGGCTGCGCAAGGGCGGCTCGATCTGGCTGCTGCTGCCGGCCGCCGCCAGCCTCGCGCTTTTCGTCTGGCTCTTGACCCTGCACCCGGCGGCCAGCGGGCGCGTCTACGCGGCCTACGGCGGCGTGTACGTCGCCACTGCCCTGGTCTGGCTGCGCTTCGTCGACGGCATCGCACTGACGCGCCTCGACTGGGCCGGCGCCGCCATCGCCCTGTGCGGCATGGCGATCATCGTCTCGGGATGGAGCCGGCAGGCCTGAGAAGGCGCCGGCGCGGCAAACCCGGTCCTGGGGTCGAGACGTAAGACTTTGGGCCAGTATCGCGCGCCTGTCGGCGTGTCTACACTGTTCTTGCTCTTCCACGGCGCGTCCTCCGGAGACTGGCCACGGCCCGGGGCGCGCACGCTCATCCATTTCCAGTGAATCAGATTCGTTTCCATCCACCTTCTCGGCGAGAGGAGAATCCAAATGACGACATTTGTCAGACTGTGCGTACTGGGTGCAGCGCTGCTGATGGCGGGTTGCGTGTCGCAGCAGAAGTACGAGGCATCGCAACAGAGGAATGCCGAACTCGAGGCGCAGTACGCGCAACTCAACGACACCATGGGCTCCGAGATTGCCGGCCGCGAGTTGCATATCTCGCGGATGCAGGACGCGATCAAGGTGTCGCTCAACGAAGACTTGCTGTTTCCCTCGGGCGGTTCGGAAATGTCGGCTGCCGCCAAGAAGAGCATTGCCAAGATCGCCGCGGTGCTGGCGCCCCACCAGAGAAACAAGATCAACGTCAACGGCTATACGGATAGCACGCCGATCGGTCCGGAACTGGAGAAGCAGGGCATTACGAGCAATCTCATCCTGTCGCAAAAGCGAGCGGAGGCCGTCATGCAGTTCATGATCTCGCAGGGCGTCAAGCCGGATCTCGTCTCGGCGCACGGCTTCGGCGAAGCCAATCCGGTCGCTTCCAACGATACGGCCGAGGGGCGCGCGCAGAACCGCCGCGTGGAACTCACCGTGGCGAGTCCCGGCAGCTGAGAAGGGTGCAGACGACATTCAGGCTTGATGGACAGGCGCGCAAGGACGCCATGCGTGACGTCGTCCGGCGGCACCTCTGCCATCAGCTTGCCATGTGTATTTCGGTAACAAAGCTTGTCGAGGGATAGCGAGCTGTTATGGTCTGGCCCTTTCATTCCAGTCCAGTCCTTTCCCATGCGTTCGAAACTTGCATTTGCCCTCGCGTCCTTGTCCCTGGCCGCTTCCGCCCATGCCAACCTGCTCGTCAACGGCGGCGCCGAGAGCGGCAGCCTGGCCGGCTGGAGCGTCGGCGGCGATGCGAACCCGACGATCGACGACGGTAGCTTCGATCCCGGCATCGATCCGCACGGCGGCGTGTACATGTTCCTCGGCGGACGCGGGGCGCTCGGTTCGCTGACCCAGAACGTCGCGCTGGGCGGCGGCGGCGCGCCGCGCCGCCTG
>DNCF01000487.1 GCA_003484545.1 Massilia sp.
ACCGGGCGCCAGCGCGCCAGCGCGCGCGCGTCGATGCGTTCGCGCCGGCGCAGGCTCATGCGCATCACGATGATCTGCAGGCCGAGCAGCGCGGTCAGGAGCAGGGCGGCGACACCGGTCCAGAGCGCGGCGGTGATGAAGACGTCGGAATGGGCCGCGCCGGCCACGGGCAGGGCCTGCATGTCAGGTTCCGCCCGCGGTGCGGATGCCCGCCGCCTGGCGGGGCATGCTCATGCGCCGGACCTCAGGAAGCGGCGCACGCGGGCCAGCAGTTCCTGCGGCTGGAAAGGCTTGATGACGAAGTCGCTGGCGCCGGCGTCGAGCGCACGCACGGTGTCGCGCTCGGTGTTCTTGGCGGTCAGCATCAGGACCGGCACGTCGCGCCAGGCCGGCTGCGAGCGGATCAGGCCGACGATCTCGAAGCCGTCGACGTAGGGCAGCATCACGTCGAGCAGCACCAGCCCCGGCGCTTCGGCGGCGGCGATGTGGGCGCTGGCGGCGCGCCCATCGGCCAGGTGCACCACCCGGTAGCCCTGGCGCTCGAGCATGAAGCGCAGGACTTCGGCGATGTGTTGGTCGTCCTCGACGACGAGGACGGTCGGAGCGGCGGGCACGGTATTTTGCATGCGTATGGGAAAGCGTAAAGACCGCTGCCATTATAACGAAGGTGCACCGCTGCGGGGCACGCCCGGCAGGGCTCAGCGCCGGTCGCGGCGCAGCGGATCGAGCAGTCCGCGCAGGGCGTTGTGGTCGAGCTCGTACATCAGGGCGAGCAGCTCGCCCAGTTCGCCGCGCGGGAAGCCTTCGCGCGCGAGCCAGCCCAGGTAGTGGCCGGGGAGGTCGGCGATCTTTTGCCCTTTGTATTTACCGTAGGGCATTTCGCGCGTCAGCAGCAGAGACAGGTGTTCGGGTTTCATCGTGGACGCCACTTTAGCAAATCCGGGGAACGCGGTAGCATAAACGCTACTGGGAGAATGCCATGGACAAGGATTTCGACCTGGACCGCTTCGTCGCCGCGCAAGACCCGGTGTACTCCGACGTACTGGCCGAACTGCGCACCGGCCGCAAGCGCACGCACTGGATGTGGTTCGTCTTTCCCCAGCTCGAAGGGCTGGGAAGCAGCGAGATGTCGCGCAAGTACGCGATCCGATCGAGCGACGAGGCCGCCGCCTATCTCGCCCATCCGGTGCTGGGCCCGCGCCTGCGCGAATGCGCGCGCCTGGTCGCCACCCATCCCGACATCCCGATCGGGCAGATCTTCGACAGCCCCGACGACCGCAAATTCCATTCCTCGATGACGCTGTTCGCCGACGTCGCGCCGGACGAGGCCGTGTTCCAGACCTGTCTCGACATCTTCTTCGACGGCCAGTCCGACCCCGCGACGCTGGCGCGCCTCTAGACGCGCCGGCCCGTCAGGAATTGAAGTCGATCGGCACCGGAATACGCGGCGGCTGCCAGCGGTAGCGTGCGTCGAACACGTCCTGGCCCGGCTGGTCGCCCTGCCATTCGATCCCGAGCAGGTTGGTCAGGCTGTGGGCCAGCCAGTCGCCGCGCACCGGCAGGCTCAGGCTCGATCCCGGCGCGGTGTCCTGGTAGGAGCTCCAGACCATCAGCGGGATGCGGTAGCCGTCCGGCGTGGTGGCGCTATGGCCGGCGCGGTCGATCGTGTGGCCGACTTCCTGGCCGTGGTCCGACAGGTAGACCCACATCTGCTTGCCCGGCGCATGGCGGCTCATGTCGAGCGTGGCTGCGACCGTCTGGTCATGGTAGCGCACCGCCGAATCGTAGTCGTTGCGCAGCTCGCGCAGCCAGCCGGGGCGGCCTTCGCTGCGCAGGCGGGCATCGACCAGGTCGGCCGCGTGGGCGAAGGGCTGCATGCCGGCCGGGTGGCGCATCGCATAGTTCGGATGCAGGCCGAGCATGTGGAGCACGATCAGCTTGCGCGGGGCGCGGTCCGCCAGCGCGCTGCGCATCGCCGGCAGCAGCTGCTCGTCGAGCGCTTCGGACGAGCGGCCGGGCTTGCGGTTCAGGATCTCGACGGTGTCGGCCAGCAGCGCGTGTTCCTGCTCGATCGCCAGGTCGTTGTGGTTGCTGATCCACCAGGTGCGGTAGCCGGCCGCGCGCGCCAGCGCCAGCAGGTGCACGCGCTTGCTGTCGTCGGGCTTGCCGAAATAGAAAAGGTTGCGCAGGGCCGGCACGGTCGAGGCGTTCACCGACCAGGCGTGGCGGAACACTTCCATGCGCTCGCCCAGCTCGTGCTGGCGCGCGAACAGGGCCGGCGAGGTCGGGCGCGCGTAGCCGTAGCTGCTCATGTTGTTGCGGTTCATGCTTTCGCTGATCACCAGCACCAGGGTATCCGGGCTGTCCTCGGCCAGGGTCGGCGCGAGCCCCTTCGCCGCGGCCAGCAGGCGCTGGCGCTGCTGGCCCAGTTCGCCCCATTGGCGGCGCAGGTCGCCGATGTCCTGCACCCACTGGGCCCAGAACACGGCCGGGTGGTGGCGGCGCCAGGGCTTGCTGACAAAAGCGCCGAGGATCAGGGCCAGCATCAGCACCGCGATCGCGATGCGCCAGCCGCGCGGCTCGGGCAGCTTCGGCGGGGCTAGCCACCACAGCCGGATGCCGGCCACCAGCACGGCGCCGCACAGGAAGGCGAACAGCGACCATTCGACCAGGTCGCGCCAGTACATGGCGACGAATTCGCGCGACTCGCCCGGCGTCGTGTTGGCGACCGCGCTCAGGACCATCGAGCTGTTCGGCAGCGCGTCGTAGCTTGAGAGCAGGAAGCCGCGCACCGCGCCGTCGAGCACGAAGGCCAGGCCCAGCGCCAGGCAGGCCAGGCCCTGGATGCGGCGCCGGCGCGCGCTGCGCATCGGCCACCACAGCCAGAACCAGCCGGGCAGGGCCAGCACCAGCACTTGCCAGGCGCGGGCGCCGGCATGACCGGCATGGATCCCGGGCAGCCACGCCCGGAAGGGGAAGAGGAGGGGGAGGGGGGGCGTCCGCACCTGGGGCGGCG
>DNCF01000482.1 GCA_003484545.1 Massilia sp.
GAGATCATCGGCGTCATCGACGGCATCTCGTTCCAGACGAACATCCTGGCCCTGAAC
This sequence comes from Massilia sp., assembly GCA_003484545.1. Lineage (GTDB taxonomy): Bacteria > Pseudomonadota > Gammaproteobacteria > Burkholderiales > Burkholderiaceae_D > Telluria. The sequence goes on from DNCF01000482.1 coordinate 58, forward strand.
GCGGCGGTGGAAGCGGCGCGCGCCGGCGAACAGGGACGCGGCTTCGCGGTGGTGGCGTCCGAGGTGCGCACGCTGGCGCAGCGCTCGGCCGCGGCGGCCAAGGAGATCAAGGCCCTGATCGCCGATTCGGTGGCGATCATCGACGGCGGCAGCGCCTCGGTCAACGCGGCCGGCAGCAGCATGGGCCACATCGTCGCCTCGGTGCAGCAGGTGAACGACATCATCGGCCGCATCAGCGTGGCCAGCACCGAGCAGGCCGACGGCATCGCCGAGGTCAACCGGGCAGTCGGCCAGATGGACGACATGACCCAGCAGAACGCGGCCCTGGTCGAGCAGGCCGCGGCGGCGGCGGAAAGCCTGCACGAGCAAACCGTCAACCTGGCGCGCGCGGTCTCGATCTTCAAGATCGAGGGCGTCGCGCCGCTCGACACCGAGGCCCACGACGGGCTCGGCACCGACGAGACACATGACTTCCACGACCCGCTCGAACGGCGTGCGCCCGACAGCCCAATGCGCGGCCGTTCTCAAGGTCGACGCAACCCGGCCCTGCCCGACGCCAGCCGTGGCACGCGGCACGAGCGCGCGAGCCGGATCAACGGAACGGACGGCTGACGAAGCGCGAGCCGGCGAGACCGAAGCGCCAGGGCACGTCCATCGCCTTCGAGATCCCGATGCGCGGCCCGGTGACCACCTCCAGCCCTGGCGGCGCGGCTTCGAGCTCGAACGGCGGCGCCGCCAGCGACGCGCCGTTGAAGTCGCGCGTGACGTTCAGGGCCTGGCACAGCTTGCCGGGCCCGGAACAGAGCTGCTGCACGTCCTCGGCGTCGCGCCGCGCGCGCATGATGTCCAGGCCCGCGAGCGGCTCGATCGCACGGATCAGGACCCCGGCGCCGTGACCCTCCTCGCGGCAGACGAAATTCAGGCACCAGTGGATACCATAGGAGCGATACACATAGGCATGGGCGGGCGGGCCGAACATGGCGAAGTTGCGCGCGGTGGGACCGGAATACGCGTGCGAGGCCGGGTCCTCGCGGTCGTAGGCTTCGGTCTCGACGATACGGCCGCCGACGCCGTCGACCAGCACGGTGACGCCGATCAGCTGGCGTGCGACCACCTCCGCTGGTGCATAAAAGTCAATCCCGGCAAGGTTCGTTGAGTTCATGACCCGATTCTAGGCGCCGCTACAACAGGCTTCTGTCCGTTTTGCCACACAATGCAGCCGATGCGCACACCAAGCACAAGCTGTTGCTGCAACGAAATCCAGACTGGTTTATAGTGACAAGCTTTGCTGTATTTCCCGAAAGCATCACCTCCCCATGAGCACAGTTGCAGCTAAAGCAATGCCGGTGCGCGCTGCGGCCGCTGCGGCCTCCACGTCAAGCCCCGCGGCGCCGGCAGCGGCCGACCGCGTCGACGCGCTGATCAAGTCGATCCGCATCCCTCCCCGCCCCAGCCTGCTGGCCGATCTGCAGGCCGAGCTGGCCTCAAGCGACCCGTCGCCGGAAACCATCGGCCGCATCGTCGCACGCGACGTCGGCATGGCCGGCGCCCTGCTGAAACTGGCCAATTCCTCGCTGTTCGGCGGCCGCCGCGCCAAGTCGATCGAGCAGGCCATTCTCTTCCTCGGCATCAACCAGGTCGCGTCCCTGATGACCGGCCTGCTGGCGCGCCAGGCGATTCCCGCCAACAGCGCGGCCCTGGCCAGCTTCTGGGACGTATCGACCAAGCGCTCGCACGCGATGATGTTCCTGTCGCGCCGCCTGCGCATCGGCGCGCCCGACATCGCCCACACCTTCGGCCTGTTCTGCGACACCGGCGTGCCGCTGCTGATGGAGCGCTTCCCGGGCTATGAAGCGACCCTGCTCGAAGCCGCCGCGGACACCGGGCGCGCCTTCACCGCGGTCGAGGAAGAACGCCACAGCACCAGCCACGCGGCGATCGGTTCGCTGCTGGCGCGCAACTGGGGCCTGTCCTCGGACGTGGCCTGGGCCATCCTGCACCACCACGACTACCCGGTGCTGGAGGACGAGAACACCGCCGACGCGATCCGCTCGCTGGTGGCGCTGTCGCTGCTGGCCGAACGCGCGATCCGCCGCTACCAGGGCCACGCCGGCTCGGTCGAATGGGACAAGGGCGGCGAGCGCGCCTGCGCCTACCTGTCGCTGGACGAGGACGAAACGGCCGAGCTGCTCGACGAGCTCGAAGAAGCCCTGCACGACGAGCACTAGCATGTTTTGACAGCGTCACCGAGCAGGTGGATACTGGAAACAGACCACCGGCAAGGAGACGCGATGAAAACCTGGCTGCTGCTGTTCGTCCTGCTGTCCGGCTGCGCCGGCACCCCTTCCCGGCCGCCGGCCGATCTCGCCTCCCTGTTCGACGATGCCGCCTTCCCGGCGCCAAGCGGCCGGGTCGACGCCGCCGACCTGTTCACGCTCAGCGCGCCGATGCGCGCGCACCTGCACAGTCCCGAGTTCAAGAAGACCCTGCGCGACAAGGGCAGCGCGCGCGGCCTGGTCGCCGCGCTCTACAGCAAGAGCGACCTCCAGCTCGACTACGACGCCACCGTCACCCGCACCGCGGCCCAGACCTATGCCGAACGCGCGGGCAACTGCCTGTCGCTGGTCGTCATGACCGCGGCCTTTGCGCGCGAACTCGGGATGAGCGTGCGTTTCCAGAGCGTGGAGACCGAAGAGACCTGGAGCCGCAACGGCTCGCTTTACCTGGTCAGCTCCCACGTCAACATCAGCCTGGGGCAAAAGATGGCGCTGAACGGCTTCTCCGCCGAGGCCGATCCGCTGGTGATCGATTTCCTGCCGCCGCCGGACGCGGCGCGCCTGCGCACGCGCGCGCTGCAGGAAGCGGACATCGTCGCGCTGTACATGAACAACCGCGCCGCCGAGGAACTGGTCCAGGGCCGCATTGCCGACGCCTACTGGTGGGCGCGCGCCGCCATCCTCCAGCGCCCGGCCCTGGTGGAAGCCTACAACACCCTGGCCGTGATCTACGCGCGCAGCGGCCAGCCGGCGCGGGCCGAGCAGGTCTACCGCGCCGCCCTGCGCAAGCAGCCCGACAGCCTGGTGGTCATGCAGAACCTGGAACATGCCTTGAACGTGAACGGCAAGCTGGCCGAAGCGCAGGCGCTGCAGCGCCGCATCGATCGCCTCTATCCGGCGCCGCCCTTCCATTACTTCAACCAGGGCATGCGCGCCTACCAGGCCGGCGATTTCAGGCGCGCGAAGGCGCTGTTCGCGCGCGAAGCGGCGCGCGCCCCGGACAACGACGAATTTCACTTCTGGCTGGGCGCCACGCACCTGCAGCTGGGGGAGCTGAACACGGCGGTGGAAGAACTGGCGCTGGCACGCGAGACCAGCACCCGCGCGGAGACGCGCGAACGGTATGTGGCAAAGCTGGCGCGCCTGAAGTCCAGCGTGGCGCGCCCGTCGGGCAGGTAGGATCAGCGCCGGCGCTGGTAGCCGGTGCGGGGAGCGGAGGTGCCGCGCTGTTCGATGTGACGGAACACGATGCGCGCCTTGTTCAGGTCGTACGGCGACATCTCGAGGGTCACCTTGTCGCCGGCCAGGATGCGGATGTGATTCTTCTTCATGCGCCCCGAGGTATAGGCGACCAGCTTGTGGCCGTTTTCGAGGTCGACGCGAAAACGCATTTCGGGAAGGACGTCGGTGACGAGGCCTTGCATTTCGATGAGGTCTTCTTTTGCCATGATGCTTTCCTTGTATGAGCTGCGAGCCGGCATGCCAACGCCGCCATGAACGATGCCTCGGTCACCAGCGCCCGCAGGGACTGGACCGGAAGTGAGGTGAAACGACCGCCGTGGGCGGGGAAGATGCGCCGGCACCGCAATGCGGATGCACGGGGAAGAAAAAAGCCCGCTGATTGCGGGCCGGTGATCGACAAAGCCTGGATCGTGCTCCAGCCCGGGACAATCTGCCTGGTGCGGAGCGCAGGATGCCCATGCTATCTGCGTGGTGCTTCCGTCATGTCACTCGATCAAGGTGGGGCTCGATCGGCTAACTACGTTCGGCCGCCGTCGTTGTGCGGTCTTGCCGAAGCGCCGTGGAGCGTGTGCGTGCTTCCTCGACTGCATACAGTGTAGCACGGATGGCGAAACGGCGTATGGATGAGCGACGGTTTGCTGCTAGCTATCAGGATGCGCATCGCCGGCAGCCGCGCGCTCCTTTACCATGTTTGCTTTACAACGACCTGGAGCCGGTATGCCCACCTCACTCCCCGCGCTGATCGTCATCGACATGCAGAAGTGCATGGCCGCCCCGGAAGTCGGCGAGCGCAACAACCCTGCCGCGGAGCGCAACATCGCCGCGCTGCTCGCCGCATGGCGCGCGCGGCAGGGCCTCGTCGTTCACGTCCGCCACATATCGCGCTCGCCCGATTCGCCTTTCCGGCCGGGCCAGCCGGGCGTGGAATTCCAGGAACAGTTCGCGCCGCGGGCGGATGGGCACGTGGTCGAGAAAAACGTGACCGACTGCTTCATCCACTCCAGCCTGGAACGCTGGCTGCGCGTGCGCGGCGTCGATGAGGTGGTGATCGTCGGCGTCAGCACCAACAGCTCGGTCGAAGCCAGCGCGCGCACGGCCGGCAACCTGGGCTTTGCCGTGCAGGTCGTCGCCGACGCCACCTTCGCTTTCGGGAAACGCGACTATGGCGGCGCCTGGCGCAGCGCCGAGGACGTGCACCTGATGGCGCTGTCGAATCTCGACGGAGAATATGCGCGTGTCGTCGATACGGCCGGGGTGCTGGCGAGGCTGACGCGCTAGAACAGGGGCGCCTGCGACGGCACGGCGCTGTCGACAGCGCCCTCGCCGATGAGTTGCCGCCACACGGCGAGCTTCTGTTCGAACGTCAGCGCCATGTGCGCCGGCGAACTCGATGGCAGCACCACGGTGCGGTAGCCGGCTTCGGCGAACTGCGGTGCGAATTTTCCGGAAGCCTGGCCGTTGAAGCCGACCGTCTCCAATTGCGGGCAGAGCTTGTGCAGGCGCTCGAAGTCGTTTGCCGCCGGCTTGCGGATGGCGGAATCGAGGCTGCCTTCGCGCTCGCAGGCGGCCAGCACGTCCCACAGGCCGAAGCGGTGCGCCAGCAGGCGCGGCAGGCGTTCGTCGTAGGGCAACCCATACAGGTCTTCGCCGACCAGGGCGCCGACCAGCTTCCAGAACTGGTTGCGCGGATGAGCGTAGTACTGCTGGGCGGCGAGCGAGGCGGCGCCGGGGAAGCTGCCCAGCACCAGGATGCGGGTGTCGGGCGCGATCACGGGTGCGAGGCCGGTGAGCAGCGGGCTGTCTTTGGAAACGGTGTTCGGCATGGCCCGATTGTAGCGCCCTGCCCGGCTGCACATGCACACACAAAAAAAGCGGCGGGCCGCGTGTGCGGGCCGCCGCAAGGGGCACTCAGGAGG
>DNCF01000263.1 GCA_003484545.1 Massilia sp.
GTCGGTTCGTCGGCCAGCAGCACCTGGGGCCGGCCGACGATCGCGCGCGCGATCGCCACGCGCTGCTGCTGGCCGCCCGAGAGCTGGTTCGGGAAGTGGTCCATGCGCGCGCCCAGGCCGACCTTTTCCAGGGCTTCCTTCGCCAGGCGGCGCCGCTCGCCGGCCGCCATGCTGCGGTAGAGCAGGGGCAGCTCGACGTTGTCGATCACGCGCAGGTCGGGAATCAGGTGGAAGCTCTGGAAGATGAAGCCGAAGGTGGCGTTGCGCAGTTGCGCCACCTGCTTGTCGCGGTAGCGCGTGATCGGAATGCCTTCGACCTCGATGCTGCCCTGGCCCGGCCGGTCGAGCAGGCCGATGAGATTGAGCAGCGTGCTCTTGCCGCAGCCGCTCGGGCCCATCATGGCGACGAATTCGCCCTTCGCGACGTGCAGGTCGATGTCCTTCACCGCCAGCGTCTCGACCTTGTCGGTGCGGTAGGTCTTGCTGACATTGTTCAGTCTGATCATGCTTGCCTCTTCCTCGTAATTAGTTAGTGATGCGGATGCTGTCCAGGTCCTTGAATGCGCGGGTGTTCGAGACGATGAAGCGCTCGCCCGCGCGCGCCCCCGATACCACCTCGACCAGCTTGCCGTCGCTGCCGCCCAGCTGCAGCGTGGTCTTGCGCGCAACGCCGTCCAGCACCGCGAAGGCGTCCTGGCGCCCGCTGCCGTTGAAGGCTTCGCCGCCGTCCAGCACCAGCACGCCGTGCTTCTGGTCGGTGACGATGTTGACGTCGACCCGCATCTTGTTGCGCAGCAGCGGATGGTGCGGCTGGACCAGGTCGACCAGCAGCTTGACGGTGCCGTTCTGGATCTCGGGCAGGATGGTGTGCACGCGCCCAGGAAGCCGCTCGCCGTTCTGCTCGACGCGCACCAGCTGGCCCGGCGCCAGCAGGCGCGCGTGGAAGTCCGACAGGGTCGCCTCGACCCGGTAGTTGTTCAGTTCGGACACGCGCGCCAGCAGCTGGCCGGCGGCCACACTGGCGCCTTCCTCCTGCACCAGCGACGTCAGCATGCCGGCAAAGGGCGCGGCGACCTTCGCCTGGGCCAGCAGGCGCTCCTGCTGGGCGATCTGCTTCTTCAGGATTTCCTTTTGCAGGTTGGCGGCGTCGACGCTGCCGGCGGTGGCGCGGCGGCTGTCGGCGATCTGCTCGCGCTGCTGGCGCAGCTGGATCTCGGTGCGCTTCACGTTCAGCTCCCCCGTCAGCAGGTCTTCTCCCGACACCAGGCCGCTCTGGCGCAGTTTCAGGTTGCGCTCGTGCCGCGCGCGCGCCGACAGCAGGTCGAGTTCGAGCAGCTCGATGCTGCTGGCGAGCTGCTTGTGCTTCTGTTCCAGTTCGACCTTCAGCGCCGCGATGCGGTTCTCCTGCTGCGCCAGCTGCTCCTGCAGGGCGTCCAGGGCGAGGCGGATCTCGCGGTCGTCCAGCTCCAGCAGCAGCTCGCCGGCCTTTACCTGCTGGCCCGGCTTGGCGTGGACCTTGGCCACGCGGCTGACGACCGGGCTGGCCACGACCTCCTCGTGTACGGGGATGACGACGCCGGCGGCGTTCACGGTGTTGGCGACGTCGCCACGCCGCACGGTCGAGACGACGATGTCGGCGGCGTCGAGACTGGGCCGCAGCACGCGGTTGACGCCCCAGAAGGCGGCGACCACGCCGGCGAACAGCACGATGCCGGCAAGGATCTGCTTGCGCCGGCGGCGGCGGAGAAAAGCGGGGTCGAGAGCCTGGTCCATGATGCGTAGGTGGTTGTTCTTGTTCTTCTCATTGCAAGGCCCGTGCCAGGGCGCTTTGCCCCGTGCCTCGGGTAGTCGAGGCCCTGGCGCTGCCCGGCTGCGAACAGGGGTGTCCGGATCCGGACGGTTCGGCTTGCGCAATCGGTCGCCAGCTCGCATAATCGCCTGCTGACCTGCCGCCGCGCTCGAAGCAAGCGTATGCAGTTTGAACCCGTCCGCGCACGGCCCCCCGCCTTCCCGTCGAATCGCCCGAATGAACGAAACACTCGCCGTCCTCGGTTTCAGCACCACGCCCCTCGAACTGATCTCGTTTGCCCTGGCGGTGACGACCGTGCTGCTCAACGTCCGCCAGAACCACTGGGCCTGGCTGTTCTCGATCACGTCCTCCGCCACCTATGCGGTGGTGTTCTTCGACGCGCGCCTGTACGGCGACAGCGGCCTGCAGCTGGTGTTCATCGCGGCCTCGGTATGGGGCTGGTACCAATGGCTGCGCGGGGCTGGAGAGACGCGCCTGGTGGTGACGCGCCTGGGCGCCGCCGGCTGGGCCTGGGCGGTGGCGGCGTGGGGCCTGGGCTTCCTCGTGCTGTCCTGGTTCCTGAAGAACTTCACGAACACCGACGTGCCGCACATCGACGGCTTCCTCACCGCCGGCAGCCTGGTCGGCCAGCTCCTGCTGGCGCGCAAAAAAGTCGAGAACTGGACGGTGTGGATCGTGGTCGACGTGCTCTACGTCGGCCTCTACCTGTACAAGGACCTGCACGTGACCGCCGTGCTGTATGCGGTGTTCGTGCTGCTGGCGGCGCGCGGGCTGCGCGCCTGGAGCAACATCGCGCAGGTGAAGCGATGAGCAAGCCTTTGCGCATCGCCGTCCTCGGCGCCGAGTCGAGCGGCAAGTCGACCCTGTGCGAGGCGCTGGCCCGGCGCTACGACACTGTCTGGGTCCCGGAATACCTGCGCGAATTCGTCGACACGATGGGACGGGTGCCGTTCGAGGACGACCAGTTCGGCATCGCGCGCACCCAGCGCGAGCGCGAGGACGCCGCCGCCGCGCAGGCGGGGCGCTACCTGTTCTGCGACACCACGCCGTTGATGACGGCCCTGTACAGCCGCGTCTACTGGGGCAGGGTGGATGCCCGGCTGGCGGAACTGGCGCGCAGCCACGACTACGCGCTGACCCTGGTGACCGCCACCGATACCCCATGGACGCCGGACGGCTTGCAGCGCGAGTCGGAAGAGGTGCGCGAGATGGTGCACCGGATGGTGCTGGCCGAGCTGAACGAACGGGGCATCCCGTTCGTGTTGATAAGCGGAGACCTGCCGCAGCGCCTGCGGCAGGTGGAACTGGCGTTGGCCGCCCTTTAGAAGTCGAACTGCGCCGACACGCGGAAGGTGCGCGGCGCGCCCGGCAGCAGGTAGCCGCCCAGTTGCTGGGTGACGTCGCGCCAGTAGAACTTGTCGAACAGGTTGTCGACGCGCGCGCGCAGGGTCACGGCCGTCGTGCCCATCTTCAGGCCGTAGGACGCGCCCAGGCCGAACACGTGGTAGCCCGGCACGTAGACCGTGTTCTCGGGATCGAAGGACTTCTTGCCGGCGTACTGCCACTGGCCGCTGACTTTCAGGCCGGGCACCGCCGGCACCGCGTAGTCGGCCCACAGGGTCGTCTTCAGTTCCGGGACGTTGGTGGCGCGCTTGCCGTCGTAGCGGGCGTCGCCCGTGCCTTCCTGCTTCGCGCTCAGCGCCATCAGGGTGGCGCCGTAGGTCAGGTCGCCGCTGCCGCGCTGGGCGGCCAGCTCGAAGCCGCGGTGCTTCTGGTCGCCGTTGCGGACGAACCTGTCCGCCGCGTTCGTGTATTCCAGGCCGGTCGTGATCTGGAACAGCGCGGCGCTCAAGGCGACGTCGCCGAACTGGCCCTTGGTGCCGAGCTCGAACTGCTTCGAGCGGTTCGGGCCCAGGTCCTCGTTCTCGTTGGTGGTGCCCATCTCGGCCACGCCCCCCGACTGCAGGCCGTGCGCGACGGTGCCGTAGACGTTCCAGTTTGGCGCCAGGCCGTAGACCAGCGATACGCTCGGCAGCAGGTAATCGTCCTTGTTCGAGGTCGGGCCGAGTTCGAGTTCGGGCGTCTGGGTGCTGTCGATCTTGGTGTAACGCAGGCCGGCATGCAGGGTCAGTTCCGGCGTGAGGGTCACGATGTCCTGCACGAACAGCGAACGTTCGCGCTCGGTGTAGCGTTCCGAGACCGGGCCGGTGCTCGGATTGCCCGGGGCCGGATCGACGACCAGGTTGTTGTAGATGTTGCTGTAGCCGGCGTAGTCGTAGACGTAGTCGCCATAGCTGTTGTGGCGCTCGGCGTAGCCGAGACCGGCGGTGAGCACGTGGCGCAGGGCGCCGGTGGCGAAGCGGCCCTGGACCTGGGCCTGGACGCCGAACGGGGTCTTGCGCTCGCCGGTGCTCTGGTAATCGTAGACGTCGTAGTCGCCGTTCGAGCAGTAGCCGGGATAGTAGCCGTCGCCCTCGTTGCTGCAGCCGTAGGGGAAGGCGGTGTAGTCGTCGCGCTTGAACCAGTGCCTGTTGGCGGTGACAAGTGCGCGCCACTCGGCATTCAGGCGGTAGTCGAAGCGCAGGCCGAAGTTGGCGCTGTCGGTGTCGACCGGTTTGGTCCAGGGCTGGGCATTGAGCAGGGTCTTGGCCGAGACGCCGCGCGGCAGCGCGACGCCGCGAATGAGCTGGTAGCCCGGCGCGGTGATCTGTTCCTTGTGCTGGAAGTCGGCGTCGAGCTGGAGCAGCGCATCGGGGCTGATCTGCCAGTCGAAGGCGCCCGATATGAACTGGCGCTCGCCATCGGCGCCTTTCACGTAGGAGCGCAGGCGCTCGGCGGCGGCGTTCACGCGGTAGCCGAAGCGCTTGTCTTCGAAGCGGCCGCCGAGGTCGACGGCGCCGTACAGGGTGCCGCGCTCGCGTGCCTCGACCGTCGCCGAGCGCAGATCGTTGTTGGTCGGACGCTTGGTGACGAAATTCAGGATGCCGCCCGGCGCCGCCAGGCCCGACTGCATGCCGGCCACGCCCTTGAGCAGTTCCAGGCGCTCCTTGTTCTCCAGCGGGATCTGGGTGTCCGCGGGAATCGCGATGCCGTCCTTGCGGTAGCCCGAGTTATTGTTCAGCATGAAGCCGCGCACCGAGAACTGCTCGGCATAGCCGACCGCGTTGTAGGCATCGCCGACCGAGGCGTCATAGGCGAGGGCGTCGGTGGCGCTGCGGATCGACAGGTCCTGCATCCGCTCGCGGCCGAAGGCGCTGACCGAAGCAGGGGTATCGATGATCGGCATATCGGCGAAGCCGCCGACGCTGGCGCGGTCGCTGACCGTCCACTTGCTGCCGCTGACGACCACCGAGGGGATGGCCTGCTCGTTTTCCATGGTTTCGTCGGAAGCGAACGCGGAGCCGGATACGGCGAACGCCTGCGCGATCGCACAGGCGAGAAGGGAATGCTTGAATACAGGTTTCATGAGTTTGCTCGTTTTCGCGCACCGCGTCGGCGGCGCACTGCTTTCAAAAAAGCCGGAGCCAACGTGGGGGAAGGGCAAACAAGGATGTCGAACTGCGTTGCGCTTTCCTTCGCTGGCATTATCCAGATCAGGTACGAAGGGTATCTCTCACCCGGAACGCGAATTCCAGGACCCCTAGCGAAGGCGCGAGTGTACCACGGGCTTCTGACGCTGTGGTGGTTCTGTCAATTGACGGGGTGGTAGGGTGGACACCGCGTGGCCACGCGGTATGGCACAAATGATCAATCGAAACGTGACGATGGATGCGTACGTATGGTGGGCACTTGTGCCCACGCGGTCTCACCGGTTGTGCAGACGGAACTTCATGCGAGGCCGGGCTGGCTGCATGACGGGGAGTGCCTGTCGCGTTGCGGTATGCAAGAGCACGACCGCGTGGGTTCAAGAACCCACCCTACAAAAGCGGCGTTCGGACGCCAACGTTCGCACCGGGTTGCGTAGGGTGGGTTCTCGAACCCACGCGGTAAGACGTCCGCAAATCGAAACGCACGCGACGAACGTCTCACGGCGCAAACCGTCACATCAACAACACCTCCCCATCTTCCGGGATCACCACCCGCGTGTTCTCCGGATAATCCTCCCGGCCATCGAACCGGTGGCAAAACACCGTTTCCTGCGCATGGTTGCGCAATTCCTGGCTCGTATGCAGCGTCGCGACGAGCCGTTCGCCGTCGAGCAGGGCGACCGGCACGTCGCGCAGGCGGCTGCAGACCGAGACGCCCAGCTTGCGCGTCACCGCCCACACCATCGGCTTCTGGTACCAGGGCAGCAGCTTGCCGACCGAACCGCGGGCGTCCTCGAGCAGGTGGCGCATCGCGCCGATGGTCCAGGCCTCGCGCGGCAGGGTCGGCACCAGCACCAGGTTGACCGACAGGTCCTCGCTGCGCCGGTTGATCAGGAAGTGGCCGTGGTCCTCGGCCAGGCGGTCGTTCACGGGCACCATGAACAGGCCGTCGGCGCGGCGCGCGACCGGCATCGTTTCGTGCTCGCCTTCGAGCCAGACCTGGAGGTCCTCGATGCGCACGGCCTGGTGCGTGGGGCGCAATTGCACGGCCACGGCGGCGCGCCCGCCCAGGGCCTGCTGCACCGCCTTGGCCATCGGATAGAACAGGTCGCGGTAGGGCACCAGGCGCGCGCGCGGCCCCTTGACCTCGACCGTCTGCACCGGCTCGCGTGGCGCGTCGATGGCGGCCGCCGCGCTGCAGGCGCACAGGAGAACGAGCAGCAAGAACAGTCTTGGCATGGCCAGCTCCGGACGGCTTCCTGGGAAAACCAGATGCTTTCACGGCTGTGCGAAAACTTCAACACGCAGTATTGGCAGTGTCGGTTTCGCGGCACAGTAGGCGCTTGATCCGGCTCAACAGTAACAGGTCAACAGTACTGACTCCCGGACGTTAAGCGCGCTGGACGGCATTCGCCGTTCCTGTACCTGTCACGACTATGGAGACCACATGATCAAGAAACTGATGCTCGCAATTGCCGCGCTGGCCGCCTCGGCCGGCTTCGCCTTCGCCCAGGTGGACGTCAACAAGGCCGACGAGGCCGCCCTGAACGGCGTGAAAGGCCTGGGCCCGAGCACCACCAAGGCCATCCTGGACGAACGCGCCAAGGGCGAGTTCAAGGACTGGACCGACCTGCAGAAGCGCGTCAAGGGCATGGGCGAGAAAAAAGCCGCCAAGCTGTCCGAAGCCGGCCTGCAGGTGAACGGCAAGGCGAAGGAGGGCGCCGCGATGGCCGCCAAGGGTGACGCCAAGCCGGCCAAGGCGGGTGCCGCCAAGGATGGCGGCGCCGCATCCGGCGACGCCAAGGGCAGCATGTAAGCGCCGCGGGCAAGCACGCCGCCCGCGGCCGGGCCATCGGCGCGGGCGGCTTCGCTATACAAATTTTTAAGGTGTAAGTACTGCAAGAAACGACATGTGCATGAGAAGATATGTTGCTTGATTGAAGCGCAACGATTCCAAGGATTCCCATGCCTCATGTTCGCATTACCGCTGGCCTGGTCGCCGGCCTGATCGCCGGCGGCGCCTTCGCCGCACCTGCTGCTCCCGACGTCACCCGCCACCAGGCCCAGATCGACAGGATCGTCGCCGAGATCTCGCCCAAGCGCATCGAGAGTTATATCCGCAAGCTGGTCAGCTTCGAGACGCGCCACACCATGTCCGAGACCGAATCGGACACGCGCGGCATCGGCGCGGCCCGCCGCTGGATCAAGAGCGAACTGGAGCGCTGCGGCGCCGGCAAGCTGCAGGTCGCCTTCGACAGCCATGTCGCCCCGGTCTCGGCGCGCATCTCGCGCCCGACCGAGATCGTCAACGTGGTCGCCACCCTGCCGGGCACCCAGGAAGCCTCGAAGGACCGCCTGTACGTGGTCAGCGGCCACTACGACAGCCGCAACACCGACGTCATGGACGCCACCGGCAAGGCGCCGGGCGCCAACGACGACGCTTCGGGCACCGCGGCCGTGATGGAAATGGCCTGCGTGATGGCGAAGCACCAGTTCGACGCGACCCTGGTCTTCATGACCGTCGCCGCCGAGGAGCAGGGCCTGCTGGGCGCCGGCCACTGGGCGCGCCAGGCGCGCGCCAACAACCTGAACGTCGCCGGCATGCTGAACAACGACATCATCGGCAGCTCGCGCGCCGACGACGGCCGTGTCGACAACAAGCAGGTGCGCCTGTTCGCGCAAAGCATTCCCGCCACCAAGGAGATGAGCGAGGCCGTGCGCCAGCTGGTCGCCACCGGCGGCGAGAACGATTCGATCACGCGCCAGCTCGCGCGCCACGTGAAGGAGCAGGGCGAGCGCTACGTGAAGGGCTTCAAGGTCAACGTGATCCAGCGCCACGACCGCTACCTGCGCGGCGGCGACCACATGCCGTTCCTGGAGCAGGGCTACGCCGCGCTGCGCTTCACCGAACCGAACGAGGACTTCGCGCACCAGCACCAGAACCTGCGCACCGAGGACGGCAAGGTCTACGGCGACCTGATCGACTTCGTCGACTTCGACTACGCCGCCAAGGTGACCAAGGTCAACGCCGCAGCCCTGGCTTCGCTGGCGCTGGCACCGGCCGCACCGAAAGACGTCAAGGTGCGTACCGCCGGCCTGACCAACGACACGACCCTGGTCTGGGCCGCCAACGCCGAGCCGGACCTGGCCGGCTATCGCATCGTCTGGCGCGAGACCACCGCGGCGCAGTGGGAAGGTTCGAAGTACGTGGGGAATGTGACGGAAGCAACGGTCAAGCTGTCGAAGGATAATTACTTCTTCGGCGTGCAGGCGGTGGACAAGGACGGCAACGTCAGCCCGGCGACGTATCCGTTGCCGCTGCGTTGATCGACATGAGTGCGCAGGGCGACTGTCCCTGCGCGCTTTTCGTAGGGTGGGCTCTCGAGCCCACGCGGTCTCACCGCTGGAAATGCGGCGCAATGACTGGCACCGCTTTCGTCTGCGGTCCTGATCTGATGCGCGCATGACCGCCGGTGCTATTCCGCGTGAACACAAGTGTCCACCTACAAAACCCGGCCGCGATTCACGCAGACCGGTCACTCGAGTATTCGAACGACAAGGCGACGACAGCGATGTCGGTTACTTCGCCGCATTTCCACCGATGAGGCCGCGTGGGCTCAAGAGCCCACCCTACGAAACCCCATCCACGATTCCCCGATCCCGCACAACGCGGCCCTCTGGACCACATCACGACGCGCAATTACTTATCGGATTAAAATGGTGGTTTGAAGAACCGCAAGAGAGCGAACATGGCCTACAAGACCATCGAAGATACGATCGGTAACACGCCGCTGGTGCAACTGGTGCGCCTGCCGGGCGCGGATGCCGCGGCCCGCAACAACGTCATTCTCGGCAAGCTGGAAGGCAACAATCCGGCGGGCTCGGTCAAGGACCGCGCCGCCATGTCGATGCTGAAGAACGCCGAGGCGCGCGGCCAGATCAAGCCGGGCGACACGATCATCGAGGCCACCTCGGGCAATACCGGTATCGCGCTGGCGATGGCGGCCGCGATCCGCGGCTACAAGATGGTGCTCCTGATGCCGGACAACCTGTCGATCGAGCGCCGCCAGAGCATGGCGGCCTACGGCGCCCAGATCATCCTGACCCCGAAGACCGGCGGCATGGAATATGCGCGCGACATGGCCGACCAGATGCAGAAGGATGGCAAGGGCATCATCCTCGACCAGTTCGCCAACCAGGACAATCCGCGCGCCCACTACGAGACCACGGGCCCGGAAATCTGGCGCGACACCGAAGGACGCATCACGCACTTCGTGAGCGCCATGGGCACCACGGGCACCATCATGGGCGTCTCGCGCTACCTGAAGGAACAGAACGAGAACGTGCGCATCGTCGGCGCCCAGCCGGAAGAAGGCTCGTCGATCCCGGGCATCCGCAAGTGGCCGCAAGCCTACCTGCCGAAGATCTTCGACAAGTCGCGCGTGGACCAGGTGGAGAACGTGAGCCAGGCCGCGGCCGAGCAGATGGCGCGCCGCCTGGCGGCCGAAGAGGGCATCTTCTGCGGCATCTCGGCCGCCGGCGCCTGTGAGGTGGCGCTGCGCATCTCGCAGACCGTCGAGAACGCGACCATCGTGTTCATCGTCTGCGACCGCGGCGACCGCTACCTGTCGACCGGCGTGTTCCCGGCGTAAGGTCTAAACAGAAACAGAAATAACGAAGGGGCCACACGGCCCCTTTTTCATTGGCGCAGGATCCCGGTCACACGACCGTCTCGAAGATCCCGCGCTTCTCCGGCGCCAGGCCGGAGCGTGCGATTACGACTGCTCGCCGGTGTTGCTCGGCGCTGCAGGCGCTGCGCCTTCCTTCGGCTTGAACTGCTTGTCGCTGATGCGGAACTTGTTGCGGCGGTCGCCCATCAGGTAGCGCAGGTCGCGGATCGACAGGTCGCTCACTTCGTGCATGCGGATCAGCAGCGAAGCGCCGACCGGCAGGCGGTGGTGGCGGATTTTCGAGATGACCGGCGGCGCCACTTCGAGTGCGCGCGACAGTGCCGCGTCGTTCTTCAGGCGCAGGTTCTCGATCAGGGTGTCCAGCAGACGGTTCGGGTTGTATTGCAGCAGTTCATCCGATTCCGAATCGCTGTTCATATCAATGCCGACTTGGTTTGTCATGATTTCAATAATTCCTATGTGGGTTACGGAAAGTCGCTAGCGGCGTGTCGATTCCGGAAGGTCTTTCGAAAAAATCTACTCAATTGTACAACTATTTTGTGGTTCAGTACTTATGAGCAATAGAATTCGGTGCGAAGGTCTCTGTTTTGTTGTCTAATCGCAACAATAGCCGCAATGCAATTCTCTCACAAACTCACGGAAAAAATAATTGTTTTTTCGTTAAACTTGAGTGTAAAGGAAACAGGTTTTGCTCGCCGCACGTTTCAAAATGATATGCTCGGTTGACAAGACTTTGGGGGGTATATGATCCCCAAGAATGTTTCCATGGAGTATAGAAACAGGGACAACTAGGATACACCGGGGGAGTACCCGGTGCCGAAAAGGATTCACTACGGCAAAACCTTGCCGTTGAAGTTACAACCTGTTACAAAGTTTCCGGCTCTGCAATAGCCTACAGCAGCGCATTGTCGCGGGTTTCGCGCACTGCGCGGCCCAGGTCAATGACCGACATCGCATAGAAATAGCTGCGGTTGTACTTGGTGATGGCGAAGAAGTTGTCGCTCGCGGCCCAGTACTCGGTCGGCTCGGCGCCGTTCTGCAAATCGACCAGGCCGTACAGGCGTCCCTCCGGCAGCGGAATGTCGGGCGTGACGCCGGCGGCGGTCAATTCGTCCGGACGCAGCGTGGCGCTCAGGCCGCGCTCGAGCAGGGGTTCCCAGGCGCGGCTGGGCGACACCGAGGCCTGGATCACGGCCGGCGCCGTGTCGCGCGGATTCCAGCCGTGCTGGACCAGGAAGTTGGCGACGCTGCCGATGGCGTCGGAGGTCGAGCCGCGCAGGTCGACGTGGCCGTCGCCGTCGAAGTCGACGCCGTACTTCAAAATATTGCCCGGCATAAACTGCGGCAGGCCGACCGCGCCTGCGAACGAGCCCAGCAGCGAGAACGGATCGATGTTCTCGTGGCGCGCCAGCAGCAGCGCGTTCTCGAGCTCGCTGCGGAAGAAAGCGGCGCGCGCGGCCTGGTTCGGCGCCTCGGGATAGGCAAAGGCGAGGGTGGTCAGGGTGTCGAGCACGCGGAAGCGGCCGGTGTCGCGGCCGTACACGGTTTCCACGCCGATGATGCCGACCAGGATCTCGGCCGGCACGCCATAGGTGGCTTCGGCGCGTTCCAGCGCCTCGGCGTTCTCGTTCCAGAAGCGCACGCCCGCATTGATGCGGATCGGTTCGATGAAGCGGGCGCTGTAGGCTTGCCAGTTCTTCGGCTTGCCCGGCGGCGCCGGCTTGACCAGCTGCACCGCCGATTCGACGAAGCGCACCTGGCGCATCAGGGTGTCCAGTTCGGCGCGCGCGAAACCATGCTTGGCCGCCATCTCGTCGGCGAAATCGCGCACGGCCTGCCACTCGGCGAAATTGACCTGTTCGCCATCGTAGTCGATGGTTTTCGCCGCCGTCACCGCCGTTGCCACCACCGCGGCCGCTGCCACGGCTTTCTTGACCGGCTTGGCGGCCTTGTCCTTGCCGGCTTTCGCCGCCTTGGCCGTCTTCGTCGTTTTGGCCGGTGTTGCCGCCTTGGTGGACTTGCCTGCCTTGGCGCTCTTGGCTGCCTTGGCCGGGCGCGTCTTGGCGGCATGGCCGCTGTCGGCGGCGCTTGCTTGCGAAATCGGGGTGGCGGCGAGGAGGAAGGCGGCGAGTGCGGGTACGAACAATTTCATCTGACTTGCGAAAGTAGGCGCTTCAAGGTCGTGGCAAGATGGGCATCGGCGCCGCGCGGCGCATAGCGCCAACCGCTGTAGCGGTGCAGGAACTCCTGGGCGGCGGCCGCTGCTTCCG
>DNCF01000262.1:0-1914 GCA_003484545.1 Massilia sp.
TGGCCGAGGTGCGCGAACGCTGGGACCGTCCGGCCAACCCGATCGTCATCAGCGGCAACATTGGCCCGCGCGGCGACGGCTACCGCGCCGGCCGCCGCATGAATGCCGCCGACGCGCGCGACTATCACCTGGCCCAGGTCGCCACCTTCGCCGGCACCGAGGCCGACATGGTCGCCGGCTTCACCATGACGTATCCGGACGAGGCGATCGGCGTGGTCGATGCCGCCGCTTCCTGCGACATGCCGGTGGCGATTTCGTTCACTGTGGAAACCGACGGCCGCCTGCCGTCGGGCGACGCGCTGTCCGAGGCCATCCTGCGCACCGACGCCGAGACCGGCGCCTATTGCGCCTATTACATGATCAATTGCGCCCATCCGAGCCACATCGGGCTGGCGCTCGAGGAAGACGGGCCATGGCGCGCGCGCATCCGCGGGCTGCGCGCGAATGCCTCGCGCCGCAGCCATGCCGAGCTCGACGAATCGGCGGAGCTCGACGATGGCAATCCGGAAGAGCTGGGCGAAGAGTACCTGGAACTGCGCACGCTGTTGCCGCAGATGAATGTCGTGGGGGGCTGCTGCGGCACCGACGAGCGTCACGTCGACGCGATCGTAGCCCGTCTGTCAAAACAGCAGCGGCAGGTGCGACGTGATGCCTGAAGAAAGCGTCAAGCGTGTCCGCAAGGGCCATCCATGCATGCCATGGCGCAGGCGGTCACGACACCCCAGAACGCCGCATGACGGAGGGCGGGCCAGCTCACAACCGTGGTCAGCGCTCGTCGGACAGCATAGCTTGCACTCTTGCCGGGTTACCATAGACCACGGCGTTTGCTGGCACATCTTTTGTAACGACCGCGCCTGCGCCGATCAATGCGTTCTCACCGATCGTTATGCCAGGCAATATCACGGCGCCCCCACCAATCGATGCCCCGCGTTTGATTAACGTTTTCGGAAACTCGGAAGGATACATTTTGGAACGGGGCTTCTTGTCATTCGTGAAGGTCACGTTCGGTCCGACGAAAACGTTGTCCTCAAGCGTAATGCCGTCGAAAACGTAAATGCCGTTCTTGACCGTCACGTTATTGCCAATGACAACGTCGTTCTCGATGAAGCAATGAGAACAGATATTGACGTTGGCGCCAATTCTCGCGTTTTTCAACACAACGCAAAATTGCCAGATTTTGGTGGCATCTCCAATGACGTCAGTCTGTACATCCGCAAGAGGATGGATGAAATAACGGCTATTGGCGGCAGTCTGTTGGTCTTTGTTCATCGAACACAGTGAAAGAGTAGATGTTGTGCGATTCTACCCGCTGCACAGATTGTGAGGCATCCAACTTACTTATAGAGATGGAAGGACATCTGTCCCAAGGATCACTTGGCGGCATCGAGCTTACGTCCCGCCTTCGCAGCGCGGCAGGTAGATGCTGACCGTCGTGCCCGCGCCGGGCCTGCTTTCCAGGCGGATGTGGCCGCCGCTCTGCTTGACGAAGCCGTGCGCCATCGACAGGCCGAGCCCGGTTCCCTTGCCTTCGGGCTTGGTCGTGAAGAAGGGCTCGAAGGCGCGCTCCATGACGTCCGGCGGCATGCCTTGGCCGGTGTCGGCAACCGCGACCAGCACGTAGTCGCCGGGCAAGATCTCGGCATCGGCGTCGACATTGTCAACATGGATGTTGTCGAGGCGGATCGTGAGCTTGCCGCGGCCTTCCATCGCGTCGCGTGCGTTGATGACCAGGTTGAGCAGCACGTTTTCCAGCTGGTTCGGGTCGACCAGCGTGTTCCACAAGCCGTCGGGCGCGCTGCGTGCGATCTCGACCGACTCGCCGGCGGCGCGGTGCAACAGGCTGTCCATGCGGTCGAGCAACTGGGCGACGTTCACCACGCTCGGATGCAGCGGCTGGCGCCGGGCAAAGGCCAG
>DNCF01000262.1:2088-2599 GCA_003484545.1 Massilia sp.
GCGCCGGGCAAAGGCCAGCAGTTGCGAGGCCAGCTTTGCGCCGCGGTCGACGGCGTCGAGGATGCCGTGCAGGCGCTTCTCGCTGTTCTTTCCCGACTTCAGCATCAACTGGACGTTGGCGCTGACGATGTGCAGGATATTGTTGAAATCATGGACGACCCCGCCGGTCAGCTTGCCGACCGCCTCCAGCTTCTGCGCGCGCGCCAGCGCCGCGCGCGCCTCGTCCAGCCCTTGCTGGCGCAGCCGTTCGCGTTCCTCGAACTGCTTGCGCGGACGCAGGTCGCGCATGAAGGCGCTCGCGCCCCTGCCGACCTCGGCCGGCAGCAGGGCGACCACGATCTCGACCGGCAGGACGCGTCCGTCGCGTCCCTGCAGCGTCAGTTCGGCCGGCTCGCCGGGAACGATGGGCGCGCCGTTGTGGGCGCGCAGGCGCGCGAAGCCCTGGGCGCCGGGCTCGGCGTGCTGCGGCGCCAGCAGCAGCTCGCCGGCATCGCGTCCCAGCGCTTCCTGC
>DNCF01000264.1 GCA_003484545.1 Massilia sp.
CAGCCTGCGCCGCACGAAGCAGGGCGGCTGACCCTGAGCCCTGCTTCCTGCGGCGCAGGCCGGGTGCGGCGCGCCGCAGCGCCAGTTCGCCGGCCGCATGTCGCTGCATTGCTTCGGCGCCACGCGTGAGGGACTCGCCGTGCAGGCAGTGGCTCGTCCGGCGCGGCTATCTGTTGCTATTTCGAGAACTTGGTCGCAAGAGCCTGAAAGACGCTCATCCAGGCGGCGTCCTGCGTTATAGTCGCTGTGTCAGCGTGTCGCCTGCATGCCCGTCGCTTCAGGGTGGCGTGGCCGACAACGCGTTGCCGTTCGCATTCTCCTTGCCTGCCCTGGTTTCGAGCATGACATCGACGATCCACACCTGGCTACCGCCTGGCTTGACGGGAACGCGCCGACCCGGGGCGCGGGTGGCCTGCCGTCTGTTCGCGCTCGCAATGCTGGCATGGTCGGCCTGTCCGGCATCGGCCCAGACCCAGGCCCCGACCCAGGCGCCAGATGCGGGTTGGGCAGCGCTGCAGCAATCCTATTTTCCCGGCAAGCAGCTGGAAACCGCCGCATTCGTGCGCCTGACCGCCCCGGCGCGCGCGCCCAGCGGCGAACAGGTTCCTTTCGCGTTCAGCATCGACCACCCGATGACTGAAAAGCTGTACATCAAGTCGGTGTCCCTGATCGTCGACGGCAATCCCGTGCCGCTGACGGCGGTGTTCCACTTTACCCCGGACAGCGGCAAGGCGGAGATCGCAACCCGGATCCGTTTCGAGTCCGACTCGCCCGTGCATGTCGTTGCCGAAGCGAGCGATGGGCGGTTCTACATGAATTCGGCGCTCGTGAAGGCATCGGGCGGCTGCGGCGGTCCGGTGGCGGGCGACAACGCGGCGGCCATGGCCGCGGCCGGGAAAATGAAAATGGCGCTCGACGGTCAGTTCAGGCCGGGCGCCGTCAACAAGGCCAGGCTCCTGGTCAAGCATCCGATGTACACCGGCCTGCAGCGCGACCTGGCGACGCATGGATTCCGGCCCGCTTTCTTCATCGACCGAATCGAAGTCAGCTACAACGGCAAGCCGGTGCTGAAGGCGGACACCTACATCGGCATCAGCGAAGACCCGTCGATCCAGTTCAGTTTCCTGGCGCGCGAACCCGGCGCCCTGCAAGTCCTCGTCCGCGACAACGAAGGCGGGCGCTTTCGCCATGCATTGGACGTCGGAGGCTAGATGCGGCAAGGCCGGATGCGGCGCCTGATCCTCGCGGCCTGGCTGGCGGCCTGCGCCTGCGCCCAGCCCGCCGCGGCGCCGCTGCCGGTGAACCAGGTCGCCCCCGGCGTCTACGTGCATATCGGGCAGCACAAGGATCTCGAGGACGGCTACGACGGCGACATCGCCAACATCGGCTTCGTGGTCGGGCGCGAAGCGGTAGCCGTCATCGACACCGGCGGCTCGTACGCAGTCGGCAAGGCCTTGCGCGAAGCGGTACGCCAGGTCACCCGGCTGCCGATCCGTTATGTGATCAATACCCATGTGCATCCCGACCATGTGTTCGGCAATGCGGCCTTCGTGGAGGCCGATCCCGCCGCGCCCCCGCGCCTGGTCGGGCACGCCATGCTGCCGCAAGCCATGCGCGTGCGCGGCGCGACCTATGCGCGCAACCTGGAGCGCACCTTCGGCGCGCGGGCCGGGCAAAGCAGGCTGATCGCGCCAAGCGAGACGGTGGCGCGCCGCCTGACCCTGGACCTGGGCGGACGCAAGCTGGAACTGCGCGCCTGGCCGCGCGCGCATACGGACAACGACCTGAGCGTCTTCGACGTCGCCAGCGGCACGCTGTGGACCGGCGACCTGCTCTTCGTCGAGCGCACGCCGTCCATCGATGGGGATGTCGCGGGCTGGCTCTCGGCCATCGAGGAATTGGACAGGCTGCCCGCCGTGCGCACGGTTCCCGGACACGGTCCGGTCATCCGCGACAAGCGCCGCGCCCTGGCCCGGCAGCGCGACTACCTGGCGGTCCTGCTGCGCGACGTCAGGGCCAGCATCCGCGGCGGCGGCGACATGGCGGCGGCAATGGAAACGGCGGCGGCCTCCGAGCGGGCGCGCTGGCAGCTCTTCGATGTCGTCAACCCGCGCAACGTCAGCGCGATCTACCCGGCCCTGGAATGGGAGTAGCGAATGAAAGTCGACCATGCGCCGGCGTGACTTTCTTGGCCTGCCCCTGGGCCTGGCCATGCCGGCAGCGTCCGCCACGAGCGCGCCGTCCGCCACGCGCGGGCGGGTCGTGGTGGTCGGCGCCGGCTTCGGCGGCGCGACCGCGGCCAGGTATGTGCGCATCCTGGGCGGCGGGCGCATCGACGTCACCCTGGTTGACCAGCACGCCGCCCTGGTCTCCTGCCCGGTCAGCAATCGCGTGCTGGCCGGCGAGAAGACGCTGGAGCAGCTGAGCTTCGGCTACGACGCGCTGCGGCAGGCCCATGGCGTCCGCTTCGTGCAGGGCCGCGTGACGGCGATCGATGCGGACCGGCGCCGCATCGTGGTGGCCGGGAGCGGACTTGCGCATGAGCGGCTGCCGTACGACCGGCTGATCGTCGCTCCCGGCATCGATTTCGTCTACGACGCCTACCCGATGCTCGCGCGCACACAGCGGCAGATTCCCCACGCCTGGAAAGCCGGCCCGCAAACGCGCATTCTGCGCCGGCAACTGCTGGCCATGCCGAATGGCGGGGTGTTCACGATCGTGATCCCACCGCAGCCCTACCGTTGTCCGCCCGCGCCCTACGAGCGTGCCTGCCAGGTGGCGTTCTGGCTGAAAACCCACAAGCCGCGCTCGAAGGTGGTCGTACTCGACGCCAACCCCGTCATCGCCTCGAAACGCATCCTGTTCGAACGGGCCTGGCGCGACCTGTACCCGGGCATGATCGACTACGTGCCGGGCAGCGAGGTACGGCAGGTCGATCCGGCGACGAAGACCGTCAGGACCGTGTTCGATACGGTCCGGTCGGACGTGCTGAACCTGGTTCCGCCGCAGCGGGCAGGGCGGATCGCCCTCGATAGCGGCCTTGCCGATCCCGAAGGGCGCTGGTGCGAGGTCGACTTCCTCAGCTACGCATCGAAGCGCCTGCCCCGCGTCCACGTGATCGGCGACGCGATCGAGTCCGGCTTGCCGAAGTCGGCCCACATGGCCAATGCCCAGGCGAAGGTCTGCGCGCGCGCCGTGGTGGCCCTGATGCGCGGAGAAGCGCTCGACCCGGCCCCGGCCTTCGACAACACCTGCTACAGCTTCGTCGACGACAGGCAGGCGATGCGCATCTCGACCCTGTACCGCTACGATCCGGCGAAGGCGAGCATGGAGGCGGTGGCCGCCGGCATCCTGTCGGACCATCCGTCGGTGCAGGAGGGGCGCGATGCCGAAGCCTGGGCAAGGCGGGTCTGGACCGACACGCTCGGCTAGGGATGCGGCCTCAATGCGCATTCCGCGCTCATGAAAGTTGTCGAAGGCTTAAGCATCTTTAAAGAAACTCCCGGTATAACACCCGACATCGACCACACCGATCCACCCAACCTGGAGACTCGCATGAAGGACCTCATCCGCGCCAACAAAGGTTTCATCCTGTTCCTTTGCCTGTTCGGCGTGTTCCGAACGGCGGTCGCGGACTGGAACCCGATTCCGTCCTCCTCCATGCGCCCGAGCCTGCTGGAAGGCGACGTGGTCTTCGTGAACCGCCTGGCCTACGACCTGAAGGTCCCGCTGACGAACGAGATCGTCGCCCACACCGGCGAACCGCGGCGCGGCGACGTCGTCACCTTCGATTCGCCGCAGGACGGCACCCGCCTGATCAAGCGCCTGGTCGCGCTTCCCGGCGACGTGGTCGAGCTGCGCAACGAGCGCCTCGTCATCAATGGCCATGAAGCGGCTTGGGGGCCGGTCGAGACCGTAGTGGAGGCGATCGGCGCGGCCCAGGTACCGGCGCTGCGTGTGCGCGAGCGGATCGACGGCCAGACGCGCCAGGTCCAGTTCGTCCCGCAGATCAAGACCCCGATGCGCAACTTCGGCCCGGTGACGGTGCCCGCGGGCCAGTACCTGATGCTGGGCGATAACCGCGACAACAGCGCCGACTCGCGCTACATCGGCTTCGTGCCGCGCGACCACCTGATCGGCCGCGCCGAGCGGGTGCTGGTCTCGGCCGACACCCTGGGCAACTGGATGCCGCGCTTCGAGCGCTTCGGCATGTCCCTGCGGGAGTGAGTGGCAATCCCGGCCGGGGCAGGGCGCGCACGCTGAGCGACATTGGCGTCTGATGAAAGAAAATAGTTTCGAGAAGATAATTTTTGGCGACAATTGGGTTACAATGCCGCTTGACCCTGCCAGGAGTAGGGGATTCGGTTGACGCAGCAACCGCCCTGGCTGAAA
>DNCF01000261.1:0-155 GCA_003484545.1 Massilia sp.
TCGGCGTCCTTGATGCCGATGGTGCGCTGGTCGACGGTGATCAGGCCGATCTCGTTGAAGGCCGACAACGTGCGGCTCACGGTTTCCAGGGTCAGGCCGAGGTAGCTGCCGATCTCGTGGCGCGTCATGCGCAGGTTGAACAGCTTGCTCGAGTA
>DNCF01000261.1:219-2743 GCA_003484545.1 Massilia sp.
CGGCAGCAGGATCAGGTCGCAATCCGACAGCGCCACCGCCTCCGACGCATAGTGGCGGGTGTGGATGCCGTCGACGCCGAGCATGTCGCCCTTCATGGGGAAGCTCAGGACCTGTTCGTTGCCGAATTCGTCGATGAGGACGGTCTTCAGGAAGCCGGAGTTGACGATGTACAGGGTGTCGAAGGCCTGGCCGATGGTGTGGACGCGCTGGCCGGTCTTGAACTGTACGTGCTGGAACAGCAACTCTTCGGAACTGACGGAGACTGCGGCCGAAATATGGAGCAGGTCGCAGACCTCCTTCAGGTTGGACCACAGCCGGCCTTGTCGTTGGCGCCCGGCTTCCATCGGGGCCGAATGCATGGTCGACGTGCTGGCACTGCGTTGATCTGTCGTTGGCTGGGACTGCATGCTTATCTCCAGTGAAGAAAACATTCGGGCTTGGCCATGTGGCGCCTTGCCGGTGCTTCAATAGGAATCCAGAAAAGCGGCAGGCTTGGCTTACGGTGAGAAAGTAGATCGCAAGCAAGTCGAAACGCTGGATTCAGTATGCCAACACGAGTTCGGCAGGGGTATCAGCAATGGCTGAATGTGTAGGTAGGAGGGTTGGTAGGATTGTAGGAATATTCTTACCGATGCTGCATGTCGCCGAGGGAGAGACGGGGCTGGAGATACCGGGCGGGCTGTCCGGTTTGCGCAAACTGCGCGTGGCGCCGGTGGCACGAATGCGACTGGACGGTGTCCAAGTTTCTTGACCTGGCGCTCCTGACGAAACCGCTTCAATAATACGGCGGACGATGCAACGCCGCCACCGAGGTCTCGCCTGGCGCGCTAGGCCTTCATCGGCGCCAGCAGGCGGTGCGCCACCGCGTATTGCACCATTTCCGACAGCGAGGTCATGCCCATTTTCTGCATGATGCGCGTCTTGTGGGTACTGACGGTCTTCACCGACAGGTGCAGGTTGTTGGCGATCTCGGTGATCGACTTACCTCCCACCAGCAGCGAGAATACCTCGAATTCGCGATCCGAGAGTTGTTTGTGCAGCAGTTGTTCGTTCGGCGCCATGATGTTCAGCGCCAGCTGCTCCGCCACCTCGGTGCTGATGTAGGGGCGGCCCGAGGCGACCTTGCGGATGGCGCCGACCAGCTGGGTGCCCGCGCTTTCCTTGGTCAGGTAGCCCTGGGCGCCGGCGCGGATCGCGCGCACCGCATATTGTTCTTCCTCGTGCATGGTCAGGATCAGGATCGCCAGCTTCGGCGCTTCGCTGCGGACCTGGCGGATCAGGTCGACGCCGCTGCGTCCCGGCATCGACAGGTCGAGCAGGAGCAGGTCGAAGCCGCCCTGGCGCACCAGCGACAGCACCTCGAAGCCGTTGGTGGCCTCGCCGACGATTTCGACGTCGAGCGCGCCGTCGAGGATGCGCTTGAGCCCCTCGCGCATGATGGTGTGATCATCTGCGATGACGATTCTTATCATGTTGCCTCCCCCTGGGCCGCGGCATGCCGCGGCCGTCTCTTCAAGTTGATTGACGCGCCGGTTCAGCTGGCGGCCGGCTCGCTGATCAGGCGGTGCACCAGCACCGGCTTGGTCGTGTGCGACAACACCTTGTTGGTCACGCTGCCGAGCAGGAGCTGGCCCCAGCCGCTGCGCCCGTGCGAACCCATGAAGATCAGGTCGCAGCCCTGCTGCTCGGCGACCTCGACGATCTTCAGCGCGGTGGCGTCGGAAAAGGCCGTCATGCAGCTGTGCTGCAGGCTGGCGGCGGCGCAGGAACGCATGATGCGGCCCATGTAGTCCTCGCCCATGCGCTTCATCTGCGCCACGTACTCCTCCTCGCTCGGGTAGGAGGGCGGGATGATCTCGACGTAGACGGGATACTGGTACTCGGGTGCGACGAACAGGGCCAGCACTTCGGCGCCCATCTGCTGCGCGAACTTGACGCCGGCGCAGGCCGTGTGTTGCGACACGGCCGAGCCGTCGGTGGTGATCAGAATTTTCCGGTACATGATGAGCCCTCCCTGACAGCACGTATTGTGGCGCCTAGTAAGCGGTCGTTTGATTGTGATAGCGCAACCAGTTGATTTTGGTCAAACATGAGCTCGCTTGAGCAAGAGCCCCGGGGAAAACAGCGCACAATCGGCACGACCACAAAAACAACACCTGGCTTGTGAAAAGATTCAGGAACTGCATGGTTTTATTGTCGCGGAATTAAGTTTCCTTGTCCATTTTGTTGTAACGCGATCTCCGACATTTACCTACGGCAACTGCGCTGCTACACTCGCCAACTACTCTTTGGGCTTTCAGCGAGGTGGTTCACGCGCGCGAAAGTCCGCATCACCCAACGGACCAACGCACGCAGACCGCGACATTTATATTATGGAGAAGCAGGGATTATGACCGACGCCGCTGACGATTTCGACGCACTTTTCGAGGAAGTGGCGGCCCAGCGTGCCAACGCGGCGCCGGCTCCTGCCGCCCCCGCAGCCGCTCCCGCAACACAACCCGCCGACGAGGACGACCTCGAGGC
>DNCF01000123.1:0-4761 GCA_003484545.1 Massilia sp.
CGCCGCCTGCGCCGCACTGCTCGCGGCCTGCGGCCCCACCGGCGGAGGGGCCGGCGCCGCGGCGAAGGTGGCATCCGTTGCCACCGCCATGGCCGACGCCGACGCGGCGGTTGCCGCCGGCCAGGCCGACAAGGCCTTTACCTTGCTCAAGGGTGCGGCCCAGGCCTTCCCGACCGACAAGACCCCGTGGGTGCGCATGGCGCAGATGCGCTTCGACGCCAAAGAGTACGGCGAGGCGATCGTCAATGCGCAGGAAGCGCTGGAACGCGATCCCGACGACACGCTGGCCCACAGCATCGCCGCGGTGAGCGGCCTGCGCGTGACGAGCAAGGCGCTGAACGACTTGACGCGCAAGAACAAGCTCGATGGCGACGTGAAGACGGAAGCGCAGGGCCTGGCCAAGCTGCTGCGGAGCAGCCTGGGCGAGGACGCGCTGGTGCCGACCAGGTCCAAGCCGCCTGCGAGGACACGGTCGTCGGCTTCGACGGCACAGCAGCCGCCCGTCAAGAACACCGCATCCTCCAACGATCCGTTCGGCGACCTCAAGTAATTCATCGTGGACCGGCCCGCGCCGGTCCGTCTTCCCACCCTGGAGTCGACATGGCAAAAAGTGAAAGCGTGCAGAAACGCCTGCAAAAAGTGCGTGCGCCGCGCGTGCAGATGACCTACGACGTCGAGATCGGCGACGCCATCGAAAACAAGGAGCTGCCCTTCGTGGTCGGCGTGATCGGCGACTTCGGCGCCGACCCGAACGCCGAGAAGAAGCGCATCAAGGACCGCAAGTTCGTCAATGTCGACGCCTCCACCTTCGACGAGGTGCTGGGCGGGATCGCCCCCGCCACCCAGTTCCGCGTCGAGAACCACCTGACGGAAGAGGGCGGCCAGTTTGGCGTGCAGCTGCAGTTCCGCGAGATGGCCGACTTCCGGCCCGAGGCCGTGGTGCAGCAGGTCGCGCCGCTCAAGGGCTTGCTGGACGCGCGCACCAAGCTGGCCGACCTGCGCAACAAGCTGGCCGGCAACGACAAGCTCGACGATATCCTCAGCGAAGTCCTGGGCAATACCGAAAAACTCGACAGCCTGCGCAAGACGGAGGACAGATAAATGGCGGCGATACTCGAACAGGCAGCCAAACCGGCGCAGGCGGTGGAGCTGGACACGTCCCTGCTCGACCAGATCGTCGAGCAGAGCCGGGTGGCCACCTCGAGCAGCGAACACGAGCGCGCACGCGACCTGATCTCGGAACTGGTGACCCAGGTGATGTCGGGCACGATGGTGGTCTCGAACAACCTGTCGGCGATGATCGACGCGCGCCTGGCGGAACTCGACCGCATGATCTCGACCCAGCTGTCCGCCATCATGCACGCGCCCGAGTTCCAGAAGCTCGAGCGCAGCTGGACCGGCCTGCAATACCTGGTCAAGAATTCCTCGACCAGCGCCGGCCTGCAGATCCGCATGCTCAACGCCAGCAAGCGCGAGCTGGTGAAGGACTTCCAGGGCGCGCTCGAATTCGACCAGAGCTCGCTTTTCAAGAAGGTCTACGAAGAGGAATTCGGCACCTTCGGCGGCGCGCCCTACGGCGCCCTGATCGGCGACTTCGAGATGAGCCGCCAGCCCGAGGACATGTACTTCCTCGAGCAGATGTCGCACGTGGCGGCCGCCAGCCATGCCCCTTTCATCACCTCGGCGGCGCCGGAGCTGTTCGGCATCGACAGCTTCGGCGACCTCGGCAAGCCGCGCGACCTGGCGAAAGTCTTCGACACCGTCGAATACGCGAAGTGGAAGGCGTTCCGGGAATCGGAAGACGCGCGCTACGTCGGCCTGACCCTGCCGCGCTTCCTCGGGCGCCTGCCGTTCAACCCGGTCGACGGCCAGACCACCGAGGGCTTCAACTACGTCGAGGACGTCGACGGCACCGACCACAACAAGTACCTGTGGTGTAACGCCGCGTATGCCTTTGCCTCCAAGCTGACCCGCGCCTTCGAGGACTACGGCTGGTGCGCGGCGATCCGCGGCGTGGAAGGCGGCGGGCTGGTCGAAAACCTGCCGACCCATACCTTCAAGACCGACGAGGGCGAGGTCGCGCTGAAGTGCCCGACCGAGGTCGCGATCACCGACCGCCGCGAAAAGGAGCTGTCGGACCTGGGCTTCATCTCCCTGGTCCACTGCAAGAACACCTCGTACGCCGCCTTCTTCGGCGCCCAGTCGGCGCAGAAGGCGAAGAAGTACAACAACGAGGCGGCGAACGCCAACGCCATGCTGTCCTCGCAGCTGCAGTACATCTTCGCGGTCTCGCGCATCGCCCACTACATGAAGGCCATGATGCGCGACAAGATCGGCAGCTTCGCCGCCGCCTCGAACGTCGAGGATTACCTGAACCGCTGGCTGACCCAGTACGTGCTCCTGGACGACAACGCCAGCCAGGAACAGAAGGCCCAGTTCCCGCTGCGCGAGGCGAGCGTGCAGGTGTCGGAAGTGCCGGGCCGCCCGGGCTGCTACCGCGCGGTGTCCTTCCTGCGCCCGCACTTCCAGCTCGATGAACTGTCCGTTTCGCTCCGACTGGTCGCGGAGTTGCCGCAGTCGACCAAAAGCTGATCCACCATTAACCTGAAAACTGGAGTAAACAAAAATGGCAATTGACGTGTACCTGCAGATCGACGGTATCAAGGGCGAATCGACGGACGACAAGCACAAGGACTGGATCGAGTGCACCGCCGTGACCTGGGGCGTGAAGCAACCGCGCTCGGCCACCGCGTCGACCGGCGGCGGCCACACCGCCGAGCGCTGCGAGCACGAGGAAGTCGTGATCGACAAGCTGGCCGACCTGTCCTCGCCGGTCCTGCTGCAGACCTGCTCGGCCGGCAAGACGATCCCGAAAGCTAAGCTGGAATTCATGCGCGCGGACGGGCAGGGCGAGCGCATCAAGTACTTCGAGATCGAGCTGGAGAACGTCCTGATCGGCGCCATCAAGCCGAAGGTCGAGGAAGGCGCGATCATCCAGGAGAAGGTCGGCCTGAAATTCTCGAAGATCAAGTGGAAGTACACCCAGCAGAAGGTGACCGGCGGCGCCGGCGGCAATACCTCGGGCGGCTGGGACCTGGCCGCCAACAAGATCGTCTGAGCGCAGGACGGCCCAAGTCCCATCGTAGAAGAACCGGCGGACCGTGCGCCTCTGACGCACGGTCCGTCTCACGTAGCACGACTCTCCTTTCAGGACCGACCCATGAACGGCTTCACCCCCGGGGTGCTCGACCGCCTGATGGACGAGCGCCGGGAAGCGGGCGCCGCCAACCCGCGCCTGACGATCGAGCAGATCAAGGACCTGGTGGCGCGCGACCTCGAAGCGCTGCTCAACAACCGCGTCGCGCTGGCGCCCGGGGTCTTCGACGAATTCCCGCAGGCGCGCGCATCGATCCTCAACTACGGCCTGGCCGATTTCGCCGCCTTCTGCCTGACCAGCGCCGAAGACCGCGCCGCGATCTGCGCCAGCATCAAGACCGCCATCGAAACCCACGAACCGCGCCTGAAGGACGTCAGCGCCACCCTGGTGCCGGTGCCCGGCAGCGTCAACCGGCTCGATTTCGTCATCAACGCGCGCCTGGCCCTGTTCGACACCGGCGACACGGTCAATTTCAGCGCCGTGCTCCAGCCCTCGTCGCTGCATTACGCGGTGGGGCGCGCGGCGCGCCCGCGCGGGCCGGACGGCAAGCGCTAGCGCCATCTAACGACACAAAGGATGCGACACGAATGGACATCAACCTCAAGACCCTGATCGGCAAACTGAACGATGCCTCGCGCACCGCGGCCACGCGCGCCGCCAACATTTGCGTCGGGCTGGGCCAGTACGAAGTCGACATCGAGCATGTGTTCCTGGCCCTGCTGGAGCAGCCCGACTGCGATGTCGTGGTGGCCGCGCGCGCCTGCGACATCAGTCTCTCGACGCTGGAGGACGACCTGCGGCGCGAAGTCGCGCGCTTCGCCACCGGCAGCGCGCGCACCCCGGTGTTCTCGAAGCACCTGCCGCTGCTGTTCGAGCATGCCTGGCTGATCGCCTCGCTCGGCAACGGCCAGCCGAACATGATCCGCAGCGGCCACCTGCTGCTGGCGCTGCTGACCGAACCGGGCCTGGCCCAGCTGGCCCAGCGCGGCTCGCGGCTGTTCGCCGAATTCCCGCTCGAGCGCCTGAAGCACGACTTCGACAGGCTCACGCGCGGTTCGAAGGAAGCCGTTGCCGCGGCGAGCGCCTTGCAGTCCCAGGGTGGCGACCCGGTCGGCGAACTGGAAGCCAGGGCGGACGGCAGGACGCCGGCGCTGGACCAGTTCACCACCTGCCTGACCGAGCGCGCGCGCCAGGGCCAGGTCGATCCGGTGATCGGGCGCGATCCCGAGATCCGCCAGGCCATTGACATCCTGATGCGGCGCCGCCAGAACAACCCGATCCTGACCGGCGAGGCCGGCGTCGGCAAGACCGCCGTGGTCGAAGGGCTGGCGCTGCGCATCGCCCAGGGCGACGTGCCCGAGGTGCTGCGCGGAGTCGAGATCCACACCCTGGACATGGGCCTGCTGCAGGCCGGCGCCAGCGTCAAGGGCGAGTTCGAGAACCGCCTCAAGAACGTGATCGACGAAGTGAAGAAAAGCCCGCACGCGATCATCCTCTTCATCGACGAGGCGCACACGATGATCGGCGCCGGCGGCACGGCCGGCCAGAACGATGCAGCCAATTTGCTGAAACCCGCGCTGGCGCGCGGCGAGCTGCGCACCATC
>DNCF01000123.1:5022-5267 GCA_003484545.1 Massilia sp.
CGGCGAGCTGCGCACCATCGCCGCCACCACCTGGGGCGAGTACAAGAAGTACTTCGAAAAGGACGCGGCGCTGGCGCGGCGCTTCCAGGTGATCAAGGTCGAGGAGCCGGACGAGGAAACCGCCTGCGCCATGCTGCGCGCGATGGCGCCGCTGATGGAAAAGCACTTCGGGGTGCGGGTGTACGACGAGGCCATCACCGAGGCCGTGCGCCTGTCGCACCGCTACATCAGCGGCCGCCAGCTGC
>DNCF01000122.1:0-3757 GCA_003484545.1 Massilia sp.
TTCGCCGGTCTCGACGCTGGCGAGGCGCCCGGCGGCGCGCACCTGGGCCGCCGCTTCGTCGAGCAGCACGCGCGGAGCGAGCGAATTCGCCTTGCGCTCGCCGCCGATCTCGGCCATGCGTTCCGGCGATAGATAATCGTCGAGCATGGCGATCAGGCGGTCGGTGGCCAGCGCGATCTTGCGGTAGCGCTGGCGGGTCGGCTCGTCGGCGTCCGGGCAGGTCGCCTCCAGGCGCTGGATGGCGCCGTCGATGGTCGACAGCGGCGTGCGGAACTCGTGATTGAGCATGCTGGCGAAGCGCTTGCGCTCGGCGTCGCGCAGGCGCCGTGGCGACAGGTCGCGCACCTGGCCGACCAGGTTCACGGGTTCGCCGGCGGCGTCGCAGATCAAGGCGGAAATGACTTCGACCGGCACCAGGTAGCCATGCGCACCGGGCAGCTCGGTTTCGCGCACCAGGCGCAGGCGGCTGCGGTCGCCGGCACGCAGGCGCCGCACCCGTTCCGGCATCCCGGCGCACAGGGCAGCCAGGGCGCTGCCGGGCTGGTCCAGCTGGGCGGCCACCTCGGCGGGGCTATAGCCGAGCAAATGTTCAATGGAAGGGCTGACGTAACGCAGGGCGCCGCTGGCGCAATCGATACTGAACGCAATGTCCCCGCCGATTTCGGCGATCACACGGAACTGCTCGGCCAATTCCGGGGAGGCTAGGCCGGAACCGTCAACGCTGGCGCTACAGTGCATCACATCTCATCCAGATAATAAGGTGTCAGGCTGGAATGGCAGAGCCACCCCAGCCTGCGAGTATATCGCCGGGAACGCCTTTTTGTATAGATTAAGCGTTGTTACGCTGTTCAATATCTAAAATTAACTATTTAGCAAAAATGTGTGAATAATGTTAAATCAACTCACAAAAAGGNNGAACGATGAGCAGACGCGACGTTTTATCAACGCCAACACGACGCAGGCTTTACGCGTGGGCACGGAGTGTCCACCCTACGGATTTACACAAATAAAAACGCCCGCGCGATGCGGGCGTTTCATCAAGCAGGGCTGGCGCTTACTGCTCGTCCAGCGGCGCAAAAATGGCCTGCAGGTCTTCCTGCGTGAGCGCCATCTTCTGCGACTCGCCCTCGGCCAGGATCGACTGCGCCAGCTCCGACTTCTTCTGTTGCAGCTGCTGGATCTTTTCTTCCAGCGTGCCTTTCGCAATCAGCTTGTAGACGAACACCGGCTTGTCCTGCCCGATGCGCCAGGCGCGGTCGGTCGCCTGCGCCTCGGCCGCCGGGTTCCACCACGGGTCGTAATGGATCACGGTGTCGGCCGCGGTCAGGTTCAGGCCGACGCCGCCGGCTTTCAGGCTGATCAGGAAGATCGGCACCGCGCCCTGCTGGAAGGCGGCGACCTGCGCCGAGCGGTCGCGCGTTTCGCCGGTGAGGATGGCGTAGCGGATGCCGCGCGCCTCGAGTTCTTCCTCGATCAGGCCGAGCATGCTGGTGAACTGCGAGAACACCAGGATCTTGCGGCCTTCCTGCAGCAGGTCCTCGACCATTTGCATCAGGTCGGTCAGCTTGGCCGACACCGCCGCCGTGTTCTTCCGCGACGGCATCGCCTTCACCAGGCGCGGGTCGCAGCAGACCTGGCGCAGCTTCAGCAGGGCCTCGAGAATGACGATCTGGCTGCGCGCCACGCCCTTGCGGTCGATTTCCTCGCGCACCTTCTTGTCCATCGCCAGGCGCACGGTTTCGTACAGGTCGCGCTGCGGGCCGCTGATCTCGATGCGGCGCACCACCTCGGTCTTCTCCGGCAATTCCTTCGCCACATTGTCCTTGGTACGACGCAGCAGGAAGGGGCGGATGCGGCGGTTCAGCAGCATGCGGCGCACCGGGTCGTCCTGGCGCTCGATCGGGTGGCGGAACTGGGTATTGAAGGTCTTTTCCTCGCCGAGCAGGCCCGGCAGCAGGAAGTGGAACTGCGACCACAATTCGCCCAGGTGGTTTTCCAGCGGCGTGCCGGTCAGGCACAGGCGGTGGCGCGCGTTGAGCGAGCCGGCCGTCTGCGCCGCCTTCGAGCGCGTGTTCTTGATGTAGTGCGATTCGTCCAGGATCACCAGGTGGTACTCGTGCTCGCGCAGCTTTTCCTCGTCGCGCGGCAGCAGGGCATAGGTGGTCAGCACCAGGTCGGCTTGCTCGATCTGGTCGAACATGTCCATGCGTTCCTTGCCCTGCAGGAGCAGCACCTTCAGGTCCGGGGCGAAGCGCGCGGCTTCTTCCTGCCAGTTGGTCATCAGGCTGGTCGGCGCGATCACCAGCGCCGGACGGGTCAGGCGGCCGGCTTCCTTTTCGGTGAGGATGTGGGCCAGCGTCTGCACGGTTTTACCGAGACCCATGTCGTCGGCCAGGATGCCGCCGAGGTCATACTCGCGCAGGAACTGCATCCACGACAGGCCGTCGAGCTGGTAGTCGCGCAGGGTCGCCTGCAGGCCTTTCGGCGCCGCCACCTTCTTCACGGCGCCGAACTGGCTCAGCTTGCGGCCGGTTTCGCGCAATTGCTCGCCGCCGAACCAGCGCATCTCGACGCCGCGCGCCAGTTCTTCCAGGCGGCTCGCGTCCAGCGTCGACAGGCGCACGCGGTTCTTGATCTTGTCGTTGAAGTACAGCTCGCCAAGCGTGGCCAGGATCGGTTTCACGCGGTTCCAGGGCAGGGCGACGCGCACGCCTTCCGGCAACGTCGCCAGCATTTGGTCGGCTTCGCCGTGCGCCGCGAGGACGGCCGGATCGAAGTCCGTTGGCGCGTTGCGGATCAGCTGCACCAGCACCGGCAAGAGCGGCACGCGCTTGCGGTTGACCACGATGCCCAGCTCCAGCTCGAACCAGGCTTTACCGGCTTCCTCGGGTTCGTCGATCTCGGCATACCAGTCCTCGACCGGCACCACGTCATAGCGGTACTTGTTCGACTTCTGCAGGTGCCAGCCGGCGTCGAGCAGGGCGTCGATGTCGTTCTCGGCGAAGCGCAGCCAGTGCGCCTGGCTTTCCAGCTGCAGCGCGCCGGCCACGCCCGACAGCGGCGTGGTGGCGGGCTTGCGGAAGCCGAGCTCGGTCAATTTATCCAGCGCCGCGGCTTCCGCATCGGCATCGCGCTCGATGATCTCGGTGACGTCGCCGATCTGGCGCACCACGCGCTGGGCCGGATCGAAGGACACGCGCTGGCCGTCGTAGTCGAAGGAGAGCACGGCGAAATCGTGCCAGCGCTGGGTGCCGGTGTCGGCCAGGGCGACGGAATCGAGCAGCAGGAAAGGCTGCGGCTTGACGTCGGTGCGCAGGCGCTGGGTCAGCGGCTGCGGCAGCGGCATCAGTTCTTGCAGACCATGGGCCAGCAGCAATTGCGAGACGCGCTTCTTGTCGTTGCCAGTGAGAATGGGCGCCTGGGCGACCAGGGCCTGCAACTCGGCCAGCGAAATATCCACGCCGCCACGGTTCAGCTCCAGGGGACCGCAGGACAGGTTGTCGATGTACCACGGCGGATCGGTCGGCAGCATGTAGTCGATCAGGTCGGCGCCAGGGTGGGTGGCGCCGTTCGCCGGTTCCACCGACCAGCCGAGCTTGGCCGCGCGGCCCTCGTCGCGCCAGGCCAGGTTCGCCTGGCGGGTCGGGCCGGCCTGCAGCGGATACACGAGACCGTTCGCCATGTCCTGCCAGGAGTTCGCCCACAGCAGCTTGCCCTGCTTCAGCAGCATCTCGAGCAGGATCGCGCCGACCTTGCC